>JAHDCN010000247.1:3356-4689 GCA_020629815.1 Verrucomicrobiota bacterium | reverse complement strand
AAAGCCCAGTGCCGATCATCCTCCGGCCATTCCGCGCCCTGCTCCAGCCAGCTCACCAATTTCGCCCGGTCCTCAGCGCGCAGCGTTCGCTTCGAGTCTGGCGGCGGCATTTGCTCATCCGGATCGTCACTGGTCAGGCGCTTGAGCATTTCGCCCGAAGTGAAAACCCCTGAATCCAAAGCGCCAGCCCGGTCGTCGAGCCGCAACCCACCTTCGCGCGCTGCGCCATCTGGACCATGGCAGTGATAGCAGGAATCCGAGAGCAGCGGCCGAACTTCCGAGACAAAATCGATGTCGGCGGCAGTCAGGCAGTTGAGTGTCGGAAAGCCAAAAAGCACACAAAGAACTGAGAAGTTTCGAAACATGAATTGGTAAGTTTATTCCAGAAACCCGGAAATTGCCCCGCCGTTTATACGGTAATGATTTGGCGGGCCAGAATGTGATAGCTATGAACATGGCTCAATCGATAAAATTTATCCTGGTGGTCGCATTTTGTCTCGTATCGGTGACTCGTGCATTCCCGGAGCCGTTCGAGAATTCGCAATGGAATGTCCGATGCTGGGATTTTGACAAACGGCTCTGGACGGATCGGGGCATTGGCAAGATGACTTTTGCCGAGATCGAAGGTGTCACCAAGATCACCAATACGAGTGGCATTCACAAACATGCCCACCTGATTTTTCCCGCCAAATTGGAAGGTGATTTCACCTTTACCATCGAATTGAAAGGTGGCTACGAGCTCGGTTGGCTTAACCGGGACGGAAAGGATGAGATGCTCTATGTAGAGTTGGATGAAGCCACTGACAAATTCGAAACCTTCGAGCTGAGCCGAAGCGGAACGCGTTACACGATCAAGCGTAATGGCCGGATCCGACCGATGGTCCACTTTCGGTTTGATTATGCTGACGACGTCGTGATCACCCTGGCCATCAAGCAAGGGGAGAGCGCCGAAATCAAATCCTACTCGCTGAGGAGCGGGGTGGACGAGTGACTCCAATGAGACCGAATCAACAGCGTGGTTTACGAGATGGCCAGGCAAAAAGTTGAAATGTAGCGGAGCAACGAGGCTCTGGCACTGCGGACGGATTGCCAATCCATCCTACTAGTCACATTGCGACTTTTTTGTTGTCGCCCGGTGAAACTTGGGATTGCCCTAAACTTCACTAATGATCTTCTCGCTATCCGCAAAACTTTCGGTTTCGACTCCGAGTCGCTGCAGCATGGTCAGATAGAGATTCGACAGTGTGGCTTCTTCGTAATTCATATCGGAACGCCAGCCGGCATCACTCTGTGGATGAGGCTTATCAGGTTCTTCGCCGTAGCGGAGGAACTG
>JAHDCN010000247.1:0-3256 GCA_020629815.1 Verrucomicrobiota bacterium | reverse complement strand
AGTGACCGTGAACTTCCCTCACGGAAGGGTGAGACATGCCGCCGATCACCGTGACCTCGTCGCGGAGTGGTTCGAGTGGGTCGAGGCATTTGGTAAATGTAAAGTCTTTCCCGGGACCATGAGGAAACCAGGACCAATCCTGGAAAGCCGGGTCATCCTTGCGCGGCATCGGCACGCCGTCGGGAAAATAGAAACTCGCAAACCTTCGCTTCTGCACAGGCGCGGCAGCGTTGGCAAACGTTTCAAACATCGGCAACGCCAATGCAAACCCACCGGCTCCGCGCAGAAATTTTCGACGATCGAGTGAAGAGAGTTTGGTTTTCATGGTTCAGGAATTGAAAAAGAGAAAATAGCGTTTCGGACCTTTTTGCAGAGCTCTCATTTTAAATTCGTGATCTGTTTAGGAATTCTAAGATCGGGATAGGGTGGCGTTCGGCCTATCCAAGCATGGTAGCTGGATTCAACGTTGCAATCTTTCGAACAGTCCAAGATGATCTCTTCCGAATCGGCCGAGACAGGGATATTGAGCTCGTATATCCAATCGCTCAAGGTTTCGATCGCTAAAGCTGGCTCGCCATGGTCGACATAATCTTCCAAATCAGTAATGCGTTGGCTTCCCATATGCGGCTCAAACGAACGAATGAGTTGCAGTAATTTCTTCCTTTTTGATTGAAAAATCATCCTCGGAACAATTCGCTGGTAACAATCAACTCGATAAGGGTCGCCAGTCCATCGCCGTTTTTCCGCAATTGCGAGGTGATGGCTTCGATGTTGGCGCGATCAGAAAAGGCCATTGGACGACCGAGAGCGTAGACGCACAATTTGTGGACGAGTGCATTGGCAAATTGATCCTGTCGATTTAGCAATAAGTATTCCTTCAGGCCCTCCATCCCGGCGAGTTGTTCCTGGTTGAACAGGGTGCTGGTCGCGTCGACGGGCTCGCTGCCGATCTTGTCGCGCCAACTGCCGATGGCATCAAAGTTCTCAAACGCAATGCCCCAGGGATCGATGCGCTGATGACAAGACATGCAGGCCGGGTCGTTGCGGTGATCCTCCATGCGCTCCTTTAGCGTCATTTTCAAAATCTCCGGATCGGCGAGGTCGATCTCCGGCACGGATGGGGGAGGTGGCGGAGGCGGGCTGTTAAGAATTTTTTCCAATAACCAGATCCCGCGCTTCAGTGGATGCGAATCTTTGCCGTCGGAGTTCATCGCCAGTAAACCTGCTTGAGTCAATAACCCGCCACGTCGGGATTCGGTGAGCGCGACCCGCTCGAATTGGCCCTTCCACTCCACGTCCGAAGAGATGCGGTAGTGCTTCGCCAGCCGCTCGTTCACCATGGCGAAGTCGGCATGGAGAAAATTGAGAATACTTTCGTTGTGGGTGAGCAGCTCATCGAAGAAGGCAACTGGCTCTCCCTGCATCGCCTCTCGTAGATCGTCGTTGAAGCCCCGGTAAACTTTGGGATCGACCTTGAGATAGTCGAGTAAATCCATCCCCAGCCACTGGCGCACAAAATGCTTTGAGAAACGTTCCGCCCGCTCATCTTTCAACATTCGTTCGACCTGCGCCTGAAGAATCTTCGGGTCCTTGAGCTGTCCCTTTTCAGCGAGGCTGAGTAGTTCTTCATCAGGCAGGCTGCTCCAGAGAAACATCGACAGTCGAGTAGCGATCTCGTTCTGATCCGGCTGTGGCGATTGGACGACATAGAGGAAATTCGGGGAAGCCAATACATTGGCCAGCACTTCAAGCAAAGCCGACTGGCTGTCGTTCGCGCCGGGACGGATCTTTTTAAAGAGCACAACTTTCTGCTCGATCTCTTCAGGGGTAACTTCCCGGCGCCAGGCTTTGCGCATAAACGTCGCCAAAACCTCACGAGTGTAGGTTGTTTCATCAGCGCCAATCTGATCGTTGGCGAAAACCCGACGGTGTGATTCGGTTGGCCATTGATCGTAGGCTGGAGTGGTCACCTCGATGTAGTCAATAAAGGCCGATGCTTGATTGTTTGAACTGACATTCCACAGGATGATTGATTCATTGGAGTTGACCTTGTTGATTCGCTTGCCACGAAACGGATTGCGCTCCAGCGACTCGTCGATTGGTATCAAAAATTCGTAGATCTCCGGCTTCTGCGGTGATGCTTCAATCACCAGATCCTGCTCGCTGACTCGACCATTAGCGTGAGAGTTATTGCTCGCCTGGAATCCAAAGTACAACTGAAGCCGCGGTGGAGGGCCTTCGTGATCAGGGTTTTGCGAGGCCCGTATGCGAACTCGCAGGTGTCCCTCTTCCGGCAATTCGTAACCTAGAGGAAAAGCCACTTTGCCGCCGCCAGTTAGGACCAATCCCGAGCCGGATCGAGGTGGCGATTCCGGCTTTGCATCAACTGAAGAATAGGACCGTCCACGAAGATTGGCGCTCAAATTGGAAACCGGCTGGCCCTTGCTATCAATCAAGTGAGGCGAACGAGCGCTCGCAGGTTTAGGTGCTTTCTTTTTCTTATTCGGGTCGGCCTCAGCGGCTGCAATAGCTTTCGCACGAGCTTCTGCTGCGGCTTTCGCATCTGCCGCAAAATCGAGAGCGAAATAGGCTTCGGCAGGGCGTTCGCCGCTGACTGTGGCTTTTTCCAGTGCCTTCAAGCCCAGCTCGCGATACTGCTCAAACTGCATCATCGACATCTGCAGCATTTCGGAACTGTTTTTGAATCCGTCCTCGGAGGCAGCTTCGGGAGGCAACTCTTCCGAAAATTGGAAAGGCATGCCCAGCAAATCTTCTAAAGCATAGTTATATTCGTAACGAGTCAGGCGTCGGAAAGATGTATGACCACCCTCCGAACGGCGAAATTCAGACGCGACCTGCAGCTCTTCAGATAGCCAATCGACAATCGCCGCTCGACCTTCATCGGAAAGCTCGACATCATCCTCGACCGGAGGCATCTCCCCATTGCTGACAACATCCACGACTTCGAGCCACCAACTGACGTCGCCACCAGTGAGCAAATTCGGATCGAGCGTATCGACCCGGAAATCAGCCTTTTGTTTATCCGGGCCATGACACTGGATGCAGGCTTCTTTCAGCAGTGGCTGGATGTCTTTGTGAAACGTTTCCAGATCGGCTTCAGGCTTTTGCGTCTTTTTCGAAACCGGCGGGGCTGCTTTGCGGTATTTTGATTTCTCCAGCCCGCGAAGTTTGGCTTCCTCGAGGGACAATGATTCCTGCCCGAAGAGCCAAAGCGGCGCCAGGCCAGCCAGAAGAA
>JAHDCN010000246.1 GCA_020629815.1 Verrucomicrobiota bacterium | reverse complement strand
TTCTTCGGCAATATTTTCGGCTACACGCCAATCACGGATGAAAGCAACGAGGCGATGTCACCGCCGCTGTGCTGGATTACTAATGCCTTTGACCGTTCGCCGTCGGAGTTGCTCTGGGTTCCAGAGAATGCAGGCTGGGGATCATTGAATGGCAGATTGCTCAACCTTTCCTACGGCTACGGCAAGATTTACGTGGTGCCTCACGAAGACATTGATGGTCAGAAGCAGGGCGGCATGTGTCAGTTGCCGATTGAGCAGTTTCCCACCGGCGTGATGCGCGGTCGATTTCATCCGAAGGATGGCCAACTCTATGCCTGTGGCATGTTTGCCTGGGGCAGCAACCAGAAACAAAACGGCGGCTTCTATCGGGTGCGCCGGGTGGACGATCCTGTGCATCTACCGATTGATCTACATGCGAAGCGCGGCCAATTGGTGATCGGATTGAGCGAAGCAGTGAAACCCGAGTCGGTGACTCCGGATGCTTTCAAAGTCCAAGCGTGGGATTTGGAGCGCAGCGCAAACTACGGATCAAAGCATCTTAACGAAAAGGAGTGGAAGGTGCAGTCCGCTTCGGTTGGCGAGGACGGGATGACGATCACATTGGAAATTCCCGATCTAGCTCCCACCTGGGGGATGTCGATCGAAATGAATCTTGAGTCAAAAGAGGGCAGTGAGTTTACCCGCCTGATTCACAATTCGATTCACAGACTGGGGCCGGCTACTCCTCCGCAGTAATCTCACCCAGAACCACCTTTGCTTCGCGAAGCCCGCCCTGGATGCTGAATGGTGCTTCATAGTTGCCTACGGGATTTAAATCAGAGGCGTGTCCGCAGCGCAGGGCCGCTTTCAAGGGAAGTAGGTAGGTTCCCGGATGTTCGTGAGAATCTACGACCTCATCGTTTACGACCAGTTCGATTCCAGAATCGAGCAAACGGAGGCCGGTGGTGAACTCACCGAGAGGAACTTTTGCTTCAACGCTGCCTTCGCCTCTTTTGTCGGTTTTGAAGCCGATAACCTTGCCGTCTTGCAAGTATAAGGTGGCACCCAGCTTTTCGTTTCCAAAGGAAAACAGAACACCTTCGTCCGCAGAGGTTTCCGGATCGAGTCGTGCACTGAATTCAATGGTGCGCTGGCCGACGTTGTAACGCTCGGATTCTTCTCCTTTGCTCAAAGAAATCTCGATGCGCGACCGGTCCTCCATATCTTCGTCGGGCTCATCGTCGTCCCGCGTCTTTTCCACTTCTAAAAAGGTCTTTGGTAAAGACTGAATCTCATCCCAGGACAACCCGGCAAAAGCGGGCTTCGCTCCGTCGCTGTAGTATTCCCCGACTAAATCCCCTCCGGATGTTTCGACTCGAATCATCATTCCGAGCAATTCATCTTCCCGGTAGATATCATTGCCGTAAACCATTTGGTCGATTTCTACAGAATCCGTCGAAAAGGACTGGCCCTTCAGGTAGGCCAAATCTTGGAAAGGCATCTCGCCAATCGTAACAGCAGTGTTGTCGCTCACTGCTTTGGACATGTAGTCATAAGTCAGTTCACCATCGCTGCTGCTTTCAATGAAGCGCAATTCTTCAGATCGAAGAATTGCAAAAAACACCTTCGGAGAAGGCAGGGTATCACGGGAAGAATTTTCTATCGTTACCTCGTAGTTGTAGGCAGCTGTATCCAGTGTGTAGGAGCCGCGTTTGCTCGATTTTTCTCCCTTGCTCTTTCGAGTGATATCCACCTCCAAACGGAAGTCGGTCTTCATCGGCTGAGAAACCATCCAGTCCTTGATGTATTGCTGATCATCGAGGCTGAGATTGACAATGACGGTGGTGAACTCCGCTCCATCCGCCCTGCGGATCTTCATGCTCTTCTGGTCGGGCAATACTTCGAGTAATTCTGCTTCGATCTGCGTGCCCTTTTTGTCGGTAAAAGTACGCACGTCGGCGTTCGCAGTTGCTGCTAGAAAAAGGGCAGTCAACAAGCAAGGCAGGAAGCGGTTGAACAGCGGTGGCTCCATTAAACTTCTAGAAATTATACCTCCAATTCGGATTTTTACTCGGCAAGAATCGCGCCAGAGGCAAAATTACGGAGTCGGGTTGGGGTAACGGCTGTGGATGGTATCGATCTTTTTGCGAATTTCACCGGAAAGTTCAATATCGATACTGGCAATATTGTCGCGCAGCTGCTGCATCGTAGTTGCGCCGATCAGATTGCTGGCCACATGAGAGCGCTGATTTACCCAGGCCAGTGCCATCTGCGCCGGATCGAGTCCAGCTTCAGCCGCGAGGTCGACATAGGCCTGGATCGCTGCATCTGCATTCGGGCCGTTATAGCGGGCAAATCGTCCCCAAAGGGTGCAACGGGCATTTTCCGGTTTGGCTCCGCCGAGGTATTTGCCGGAGAGTTTTCCAAACGCGAGCGGTGAGTAGGCTAGTAATCGAATGCCCTCCTGATGGCAGATTTCGGACAAGCCGCCATCAAACGTACGATTGATCAGATTGTAGGAATTTTGGATGGTCACCATGCGCGGTAAGCCTTTGGTCTCAGCCAGGTGCAAGGACTTCATGGTTCCCCAGGGGGTCTCGTTGGACAAACCAACATGACGAATCTTGCCGGCCTCAACCAAATCCTGCAGAACTGTCAGAGTTTCCTCCAGCGGCACCGATTCGTCGTTTTTTGGTGGGTTGTAATCGCGACCACCGAAAAGCGGAACTGCACGCGAGGGCCAGTGTAATTGATACAGGTCAATGTAGTCCGTCTGCAGTCGCTTCAAAGAACCCTCTACCGCTGCTTCGATATGCTCCCGATTCAACTCACTGCCGCCGCGGATATGATTGATGTGCGGTCCGGGCCCGGCAACCTTTGTTGCTAGAATCACCTTGTCCCGATTGCCGCGATCGGCAAACCAGGTGCCAATGATTCGCTCAGTTTCGTGGCAGGTTTCCGCCCGCGGCGGCACCGGATACATTTCCGCCACATCGAAAAAATTCACTCCCTGTTCAAGAGCGTAGTCCATCTGCTCATGCCCCTCGGCTTCGGTGTTTTGTTCGCCCCAGGTCATCGTGCCCAGGCCGATTACACTTACGTCGAGGTCGGTGTGGGGAATATTCCGGTATTTCATAGCAGGTAAATCAACGGATCTGAAATTATCAGCGCATTTCGGCTATCCGTGGCGACTTTATCCTGTGCTACCTTGTTAGCAATGAATTCCAGTCGGAGAAATTTCCTTCGCGGGCTTGGGGGAGCGGCCTTGTCACTTCCGTGGATGGAGAGTCTGCAGGCCCGTGCAGCCAAGCCTTTAGTCGCAAAGCGTATGGCTCACTACTACGTGCCGATTGGCGTGGTGCGGCGGGGGTTTTTTCCCGGTGAAGCAGACCATGTAATTCCGAAGGGAAATCTGGGACAGTTTGCTCGATCTCTGGGTGAACAGGATCCGAATTTCAACGTCAAACCGCTGACCGATTTGACCCCGACCATGCAGCCGCTGGAGGGTTTCAAAGATAAGGTCACGCTGGTCACCGGCATGGACCGGACTTTTCAGCAGGGCACCGATGTGCACGCACAGTGCGCCAGCTGTTATCTGAGTTCTGCCGAACCGTATGCCGTGAAAGGCAGCGCCTGGCCACTGGACCGGACACTGGATCACCTGGTGGCTGACAAAATCGGAACGACGACCCCGTTTCGAACGCTGGAGTTCAGTTGCAACAGTCACAAGGACAACAAGGAGTCGATCTATTTCGACAACATCTCCTGGTATGGGACCGGGCACTTGGCCCCATCGATTCGAGATCCCCGGAAAATGTACAAGCGCCTGTTTTCCACCGAAGAAAACGACCGTTTCCGTGATGTAACCGACCTGGTTCTGGAAGACGCGCGTTCGATGAAGAAAAAGCTCGGCTATGCAGACGGGCAAAAGTTCGAAGAATATTTCGAATCCATTCGGACCATCGAAACACAGATGGACCGGCTGGAGAAAATGAAGGCTGCTTTGGCCAAAGTGAAGTTCGCCGAGCCGGTCGAGGCCCAGCTGCCGCGTGGCGAATACATTCGTGTGATGGGAGACTTGATGGTGGTTGCTCTGCAAACCGGGCTGACCAATGTCGCCACCTTCATGATTGGCCCGGAGCGTTGGGACACCCCATTTCTTTTCGAGGGCCTGTTTGATAAGCCGCGTAGCCATCACCAGATGTCGCACAACCAAACCAAGTTTATCGATGACCTGCTGGAGGTGGACCGTTTCCACATGGAACAGTTTGTTTATCTGCTGGAAAAAATGGAAGCGATCCGCGAATCGGATGGCTCTTCATTGCTCGACAATACGATATTCACCTATGGCTCCGGCCTGGGCGATGGCTCGACTCACCAGTACAACGATTTGCCGATCATCATTGCCGGCAGCGGCGGTGGAAAACTGAAATCCGGCCTGCACATCAATATGCCGGAGGGAACTCCATTGGCGAACATGTGGCTGACTCAGGCCAACGCACTGGGCGTAGGGATGGAGCGCTTCGCCGAATCCACCAGCGAAATTTCCGCGATTCGGGCTTCCTGAGGAGTGGTATTTTTCTGAAAGTGGCCGCTTGACTTTTTTCAGTTCAAAAGTTTCCTACAGGCCACCGCGAAATAACTTCGCGGCCCGGTATGGCACGATAGCTCAGGGGTAGAGCAGAGGACTCATAAGCCTAAGGTCGGGAGTTCAAATCTCCCTCGTGCTACCAC
>JAHDCN010000245.1:1679-4723 GCA_020629815.1 Verrucomicrobiota bacterium | reverse complement strand
TGACATGTAGCAATGCAGAATGCGGAAATCAAGAACCGTCACAATGGTTCAGGAATCGGAATTTGACCGCAACGGCATCGGCCTCCACTATGGAAGGGTGAAACAGACTGATATCGACCGACTCGACGACGCAATACGGGATGTGCCTGATTTTCCCAAGCCGGGTATTCTTTTCAAAGACATCACGCCGATTTTATCTGATGGAGATCTACTTCGTTTGACGATAGATGGCATCATTGAAATGGCTGAGGGTGTGCAGGTCGATAAGGTTGTAGGTATTGATGCACGGGGATTTATTTTCGGTGCAGCCATGGCTGACCGGCTGGGCATCGGGTTTGTTCCGATTCGGAAAAAAGGCAAGCTGCCCTGGGATACCATTGGAATGTCGTACTCTCTCGAATACGGGGAAGCCGAAGTGGAGGTTCACAAAGATGCCGTGGCTCCCGGTGAAAAAGTCATGTTAGTCGATGACTTGCTGGCGACGGGGGGCACAGCAAGTGCGGCCTTGAAACTTCTCGGGGAACTGGGTGCAGATATCGTCTGCGCCGCTTTTGTGATTGAGCTCGCTTTTCTCGAAGGTCGAAAAGTTCTGGGTGAAGAAGTGCGCACCGAGGCTCTTTTGACCTACTAATTTCCCGGCCGGGATTTCTTTCAGGATGAGCTACGAAAGCGACGTTCTACGCGACTGGTATTTGTTATTCCACTACGGAAGCCCCGAGCAAATTGTAGAGGGAACCGCTTTTTCGATTGAAGACCTTCCTGCTGGATGTCTGGAGTTTCCGACTGCCACCGTCCGGCCCTTTTCAGGAACGGAACATGGTCGCGCTCTCGATATTGGTTGCGCGGTGGGGCGCTCTTCCTTTGCCCTTTCCTTGATTGCTGACGAAGTCATCGGTATCGATTTTTCCCACAGTTTTGTGGATGTAGCAGAGCAGGTCCGGAATGGTGAAGAGGTAACCTATCGCCGCTATTCGGAAATGCATTTATCCGATGAGTTGCATGCGGAGGTTCCTCCCGGGAATGCAGAACGAATTCGTTTTGAGCAGGGTGATGCGATGAACCTGCGGAGCGATATCGGAAGCTTTGATCTGGTGCATGCCGCGAATCTTCTTTGCCGTTTGCCCGAGCCAACGCGCTTCCTGCATCGTCTGCCAGAGTTGGTAAACCCCGGAGGACAGTTCGTGATTTCGACTCCAGCCACCTGGATGAGTGAATACACTCCAAAGGAGAATCAGCCTGATGGTCTGACGCTGGAGTTTCTGAAACGTCATCTCTCGGACCATTTCGAGTTGGATTCTGTGACAGAGATCCCTTTTCTCATTCGGGAGCATCAGCGAAAACTGCAGCTAAGCACGGCGCAGACTTCCCTTTGGGTGAGGAAGTAGGGAGCGTTTGTAGGTTGGTTGCAATACAGCCAATCACGGGTAACCGTTCTGCATGAAGCTTCGGCTTTCAGTGATTCTTCTCCTCTCTTTTGCCTGTGGGGTTGGTGCCAATGAGCAACCCACTCTTCAGGATTTGCGAATGGCGATTGCCGTTCAAAAGATCCGTCTTGAGCGTGCTCAGAAAATGTTGGCCGATTTAGAGAAGAAGAAATTGGAGCAGGACCGCTGGCGCTCTTGGTTGGCAGAGCAGCAGAGGCGTAAAGCGGCGACCGAGCTGGTGCCTCGTCCGATTCCCGATCCTGTTCTCTCCATTCCGGCTGCCAGTCCTGCGAAGCCGGTAGTTGCTACTCCAAGTCAGGTTGCGCGACCTTCAGCTCCGCCACCACCAAAGCCAAAGGCTACTCCCAAGCCACAGCCGAAGCCAACTTCACCTCCGAAGAAGAAGTTTTCTTCCGACACTTCAGCAAGGATATCAGCACCAACTCCGCCACCGTGAGTGGCGGCTTGACTAGCGTGACTGAGCAAGATCAACCAAAACGGCTTTCTGCGCATGTAGACGATTTTCTGCCTGTTGGAAAATTTCGTCAGCTCGCGATTCCAGAAGTTTCTCGGTGATTTCCTTGTCGCGGTAAGCTGGTAGGCAGTGTTGAACGATGGCTCCTTTGTTAGCCAGGAAAACGACGTCGTCATTGATCTGATAAGGACTCAAAATGCGAACCCGGTCGGCCGATTCGTCTTCTTTCCCCATGCTGATCCAGGTATCCGTGTAGAGTACGTCTGCGTCTTTTGCTGCTTCCTCCACGTCGTCAGTGATTGTCACCGGTGAATCGCCCAGCCGCTCACAAAACTCTTGGGCGGGTTGAAATTCCGGCGGTGCAGCAATCGCCAGCTCAAAACCGAGACGCTTTGAAGCCCAGGCCCAGGACCTGCCCATGTTGCAATCACCATCGCCGAAGAAGGCGACCTTTTTGCCTTCCCATCCGCCAAGCCGCTCTTTCATCGTGAGCAAATCGGCAAGGATTTGGCAGGGGTGCTCTTCATCGGTCAGGGCATTGATTGTTGGAATACCTGAGTAGGTCGCGAAATCCTCGACGTCGGTTTGATCGAATGTCCGGATGATTGCACCGTGCACCATCCGACCGAGGACGCGTGCGGTATCCTTGATCGGTTCGCCGCGGCCGAGTTGGATGTCAGCTGAGCTGAGAAACATCGGCAAGGCACCAAGTTCGTTCAAGCCAACCTCAAAGCTGACCCGTGTTCGGGTGGACGACTTGGTAAAAATCAGAGCCCAGGTCTCGCCTTCGAGCGGGCGGAAGGTATTGGTGCGACTGCGCTCGGACTTGAGCCGCTCAGCATTTTCGATCAACGCACCGATCTGGTCGGCGTCCAACTGTTCGATTCCCAATAGGTTTTTCATGATTCCAGTTCCTTCAACACGGTTTCCATAGTTTGCAACGCTTCGTCGACTTCGGCGTCGCTGACATTCAGTGCCGGCAACCAGCGCACGACATTCGCACCGGCCGGGACCGTGAGTAGCCCGGCAGACATTAGTTTCTTCACAACAAAAATGCTCGCAGCTGCACCGCTGTCGGCAAAAGCGCTGTTTTGTTTCAATGCTGTTTCGTTCAGCTCAAAGCCAAGCATCAGGCCGAGACCCCG
>JAHDCN010000245.1:0-1579 GCA_020629815.1 Verrucomicrobiota bacterium | reverse complement strand
TCATGTTGCTCACGCAGTTCGTTGGCAGTCTGAATAAATTCGGGTGTGGCTACATGAATGCCACCTTCGCCCTGAACGGGCTCAAACAGAATCGCCGCCGTGTTTTCATCGACTGCCTCCCGCAACGCATCACAGTCATTGTAAGGAGTGTGAAGAAATCCGGGCAGCAGGGGATCGAAACCGATCTTTACTTTTTCCTGACCGGTCGCGGCGATGCCGCCAAGGGTTCTGCCGTGAAAGGAGCTGGTGCAGGTAACAACGTTAAATTTCTTCGTGTCACTGCCGAATTTATCCTGAGCTCTTTTCCGCGCGAGCTTGATCAGAGTGTCGTTCGCCTCTGCACCACTATTGCAGAAAAACACCCGTCCCGGTTTTTCCAACACAGTTTCAACGATGAACTGTGCCAATTCCGCCTGTTCCCGAATGCGATACAGGTTGGAACAATGAATCAATTTGGCAGATTGCTTCGCCAGCGTTTCCTGCATCACCTTTGGGGAGTGCCCGAGAGAGCACACTGCGATACCACAGGAGAAATCCAGATATTCCTTTCCGGACTCGTCCCAAATTCGGCTGCCTTCGCCGTGAGAGAATTCAATGGGAAACCTTCCGTAGTTTCCCAACACATATTGGTTGGTGAGCTCTTCGGTGGTCATTGTGCTATTTGTCCTGGATAATTTCTGTGCCGACGCCTTGCTCGGTAAAAATCTCAAGCAACAGAGAGTGGGAAAGGCGACCGTCGATCATGTGAACCTTCTCGACTCCGGCTTCCAGTGCTTCGATGGAAGAACGTACTTTCGGGATCATGCCTCCGGAAATGACTTCTGACTCGATGAGTGAATCGACCTCACTACACTTAAGAGTAGGGATCAGTGAATCTTCGTCAGAGGGATCCTCCATGAGGCCAATGACATCGCTGAGGTAAATCAACTTGGCGACCTTCAGGTTCGCAGCCATAGCGCTGGCGGCCAGGTCTGCATTTACATTGAGGCTGAGACCAGTTCCGGATTCTTTGGCAACAGGGGAGACTACCGGGACGGTATTGACGTAGATCAGATCACGAACCTGATCTGAATTGACGCTGTGAACTTTGCCTACCCGCCCGAGATCAGGAACTCGCTCGGCTTCAAAGATTTCCCGGCCCGGAATGCCTTTTGCCTGCCCGCCGAATTTTTCGATACCGGTTACCAATCCCTGGTTGATTTCGCCGCTCAAGGTGGCTTCAACGATTTCCATCGCGTCGTCCGTAGTGACCCGCAGACCGTTGATAAAAGTCGGTTCCAGTCCGGCTTTTGCCATGGCTGCGGAAATTGCTTTGCCGCCTCCATGGACCAAAACAGGCTTCACGCCAACGACTTCGAGAAAGACGATATCGCGCAGTAGTCTTTCCACCAAGGTAAAGTCCTCCATGGCACTGCCACCTACCTTGATCAGGAAAACCTGGTCGCGAAATTCCTGCAGATACGGCAAAGCCTCCAGCAGCACAGCTGCCTTTTCTTCAGGATTCTGTAGTGTTGACGCCATCGGAAAAATGAAAGCCGACAACATGCCCTTTTTCCTGCGTCGGGCAAGGGAAGAGTTC
>JAHDCN010000244.1 GCA_020629815.1 Verrucomicrobiota bacterium | reverse complement strand
GTGAAGAAGTGCAAGCTATGGACCTTTTCGATCTACTGCTTCATTGTCGGCCTGCTTTCTATTGGCTGGCATCTGTTTGCTCAGTGAGGCGACCAATTGAAGCCGGAAAAGTTTTAGTAATTTCCCCTTCCCTTTTTGTAACCTTTTTCGCAGATTGCGAAGGGAGTTGCAAAGGAACCGACTCTCCATTATGGAATCACGGCATAGTTGCTAGGCAATTTGCCTGCTCTGATCATTCCAAAAATTCTCGAATTCCTCCTCAGAATTGCTTTAAATTCGGGAACTGTTGACTTTATCACTGCTCCTAGTCGCAAGAGAGAGTCTAAAAATTAAGAATTTTCTCACTTTTTTTCTTGTTTTTACATTGAAAGTGGATTGTATTGTCTCGTTAGCATTGGATTTCCAATTATTTTGGTTTTTCGATGACTGCATCCAACCTGAACCTAGTTTTTTCGGAAATTATACAGAAAGCCATTTATCCCCTGATCCCCCTGCTTCTGTCTTTTTAGAAAAATAACACTTACCAAACCTAGACATGGCCGACGAAGAAGCCCCAGAATTGATGACGGTGAAGGAAACTTCGGAGTATCTCCGGATTCCCCTACCAACCGTATACTACCTCGTTCAGCGAGGCCAGCTCCCTGCGATTCAGATCGGAGGACGCTGGAGAATTAAGCGCAGTCTTTTGGACCGCGACATCCTGAAAACCGACGAAGGCGGACAGCCTACCGTTTTGGTGGTGGATGATGACCCTGCCCTGCAGACTCTTTTCAAACAGTTCCTGAAGAAGGCCGGCTTCGGTCGGATCGTTGTGGGAACTGGTGCTGAAGCTCTCAGCTACGCCGAGAAGCAGCGTTTTGACTTGGTCTTCCTGGATTTGAAACTGCCAGATATTCCGGGTGATGAGCTCTACGCCAAACTGAAGAGCCAGTATCCGGATCTTCCGATTGTGATTATCACCGGTTACCCGGACAGCGAGATCCTGACCAAGATTCTTTCCAGCGGTCCTGTTACGGTGATCAAGAAGCCGATCGAATACGATCAGCTCAATCGCACCGTTAAGATTCTCGGCCACAAAGGCGCCGACGCTGCCTGATTTTTTCAGACGATTACCTCTCAACTCGAGAGCCGGAATTCCCGCAAGGGGTTCCGGCTTTTTTGTTGGTTTGATTCTCCCTTACGCGCTGATCGATAGCATGATCACGCATAGCTGTGTGATCGGATTTTACCAAAAACACCCCGACAATTACAAGATTCACCTTCTGAAACTTGTTACCTTTACCAATCTATGAAGAGGACCCTCAGCTTTTTCGCCCTTCTTTCGCTCTCCGGCACTGCTTATGCGGAGATAAAAAAGGAAGGCCTGCCCGAAACGGTTTCCTACTATGAGCATGTCCGCCCGGTTTTTCAGGCGAAGTGCCAGGGCTGCCACCAGCCGGCAAAGAACAAGTCCAACTACATCATGACCGAGGTCGCCAAGCTGATTTCCGGCGGCGACACGGGCGAAGCGATTATTCCCGGCAAACCGGCGGAATCCTATCTGGTGGAATTGATCACTAAGCAGGAAGGCGAAGATCGTCCGGAGATGCCGCCGAAGGACAAGCCGCTGACGGATTACGAGCGCCAGCTGGTTTCCAAATGGATTTCCCAGGGAGCAAAGGACGATACCCCGGCCAATGCGAAGCAAAAATATACGATGGCCAATCCGCCGAGCTACGCGGTGGCTCCGGTAGCGACCTCGATGGATTTCTCTCCGGACGGCAAACTGCTCGCTGTCTCCGGTTTTCACGAAGTGCTGATTCATCAAGCCAATGGCTCCGGACTGGTTGCGCGATTGGTCGGTTTGTCGGAACGCATTGAAAGCGTAAAGTTTTCTCCCGACGGTAAACTGCTCGCAGTCGCGGGAGGACTTCCCGGACGTATGGGCGAGATCCAGGTGTGGGACATTGCCAAGAAGGAGCTGAAGCTTTCCAAACCGGTTGGCTACGATACCGCCTACGGGGCAAGTTGGTCCCCGGATGGAACGATGATCGCTTTTGGTCTGCCTGACAATACGGTGCGCGCGATCAAAGTTTCCAATGGAGAGCAAGCCTTGTTCATGGGCTCGCACAATGACTGGGTGCTCGATACCGATTGGGGCACCAAGGGAGAATTTCTGGTTTCCGTCGGACGGGACATGTCGACGAAACTGACTGAAGTAAAAACCGAGCGGTTCATTGATAACCTGACATCCATCACTCCAGGTGCTCTGAAAGGCGGCATCAATACCGTCGATCGTCACCCAACTCAGAATCATGTGCTGGTCGGTGGTTCGGACGGGGTTCCGCAGATTTACCGGATGAAACGCGAAACCGCGCGCAAGATTGGCGACAACGCGAACCTGATCCGGAAATACCCAGCCATGAAAGGCCGAATCTGGGATGTGGCTTTCCGCCCGGATGGTAAACAGTTCGCTGCCGTTTCCTCCCTAAACGGAAAAGGCCAGATCAACATCTACAAATCTGAATACGATGCGACGATCACTCCGGAATTGAAGAAGCTTTTCGAAACCGTTCGCCGTTCCACCAATGCAGCCGATAACAAGGACGACAAGATCGAGCAGTTTCACACTAAGGGAGCGGAACTAATCAAGAGCATCGACACTGCCGCTTCCGTCTTCTCTGTCGCTTACTCTCCAGATGGCAAGGTCATCGCAGCGGGAACTGAAGATGGCACGATTCGCCTGCTGAATTCGCACGATCTCTCCACCAAAGTGGCCTTTCTGCCAGTCAAGGTGGACTCCGAATTGGAAGCCATCGCCAGTGTGAAAAATCCGGTGAACTTCAAGAAAGGAAAAGTTCACCCGATCAAGGAGCAGCTGCCGAAAGGAGTGGCGGTAAAAGAACTGGTCATCTCCCCTGCTCACATTTCACTCGAAGGTCCGGCCGCCTACAATCAGGTTTTGGTTTCCGGTAAGATGGCAGACGGCACCATTGCCGATCTGACTCGTGTCGTGAAATGGAAAGCAAACACCAAGATTGCCAGCGTTTCCGACCGCGGAATCGTTCAGCCAGAAGGCGAAGGCGAAACCCAACTAATCGCCAGCTTCGGCGAAGGCGTGGAAAAAGCGGTCACCGTGAAGGTTTCCTCATTGGCACATGCAGCAGATCCCGATTTCATCCGCGACGTGAACCCTGTAATCTCCCGTCTCGGTTGTAACATGGGCACCTGTCACGGCGCCAAAGACGGCAAGGGCGGCTTTAAACTGTCGCTGCGCGGTTACGATCCACTCTACGAAGTGCGCGCTTTTGCAGATGATCACGCAGGCCGTCGGGTCAACTACGCCTCGCCAGACGATTCGCTGATGTTGCTCAAGGCCACCGGAGCGGTTCCTCATGAAGCCGGCGCCCTCACCGACATCGGCTCCGACTACTACAACGTCATCCGCGGCTGGATCGCCAGCGGTGCCCGGCTCGACATGTCGACTCCGAAGGTCACCTCGATTGAAGTTTTCCCGAAGAACCCGGTCATCCAAAATATTGGTGCCAAACAACAACTGCGAGTGGTCGCCACCTGGGCCGATGGTCAGAAGCGTGATGTCACCCGGGAAGCCTACATCGAGTCAGGCAATTCCGAAGTGGCTGAGCACGATGACTTCGGCCTGATGGCAACCATTCGTCGAGGTGAAGCTCCGGTGCTGGCGCGTTTCGAGGGAGCCTATGCGGCCACCACGCTCACCGTCATGGGAGACCGCAAAGGATTCACCTGGAAGCAACCGGAAGCCTGGGGAGAAATCGACAAACTGGTCGCGCAAAAGTGGCAACGCATGAAGATCGAGCCGAGCGGACTGTGCACCGACTCTGAGTTCATCCGTCGCATTTATCTCGACCTAACAGGGTTACCTCCGCAAGCCAACAGGGTTAAGTCCTTCCTGGCCGATGATCGCCCCACTCGCGAGAAGCGGGCAGCGCTGGTTGATGAACTGATTGGCTCACCCGAGTTTGTCGATCACTGGACCAACAAGTGGTCCGATATGTTGCAGGTGAACTCCAAGTTCCTCGGCGGCGAAGGCGCGAAGTTATTCCGCGAATGGATCAAGAAAGAAGTAGAGGGCAACACACCTTACGATGAATTCGTTTACAAAATCCTGGCCGCTTCCGGCTCCAACAAAGAAAACCCGGCCGCATCGTACTACAAAATTCTCCGCGAACCGGACTTGCTGGTAGAAAATACGACTCACCTTTTTCTGGCCACCCGTTTCAACTGCAACAAGTGCCACGATCATCCGTTTGAGCGCTGGACTCAGGATCAATACTACGAAACCGCCGCGTATTTTGCGCAACTCAATCTGGCCCGTGATACCAAGAATGCGCCCAAGCAGAATCTTGGCGGAACGGCAGTCGAAGGCGCCAAGCCTCTGTACGAAGTAGTCTCCGACAAAGCCGAAGGAGAACTCAAACATGACCGAACCGGAGTCACGCAGCCACCTGCCTTTCCTTACGAATCGAAACTGGCTCAGGTAAAATTCACCAATCCGGAGAAGCCAACCCGGCGTGAAGAGCTGGCCGCCTGGATCACCTCCCCGGATAACCAGTTTTTTGCCAGCAGCTACGCCAACCGTATCTGGGGCTACCTGATGGGCACCGGCATCATTGAACCTCTCGATGACATCCGGGCCGGCAATCCTCCGTCCAATCCTCAGCTGCTTCAATTCCTGAGCAATCACTTCATCGGCTCCGGTTTCAACGT
>JAHDCN010000006.1:22527-28064 GCA_020629815.1 Verrucomicrobiota bacterium | reverse complement strand
CGGGTCTCCGTCAATTGTGTCTGGGAACGAGCCAGATACATGGCGGCGAAGACTTTGAAGTCGACGAGTTTGCCTTCGGACTGGCGGCGTTCGCACCAGCCAACGACATCGAGTAGGTCTACGTAGTGGACTTTGATATTCTCCCCTGCGACTCCGCCACCTTCAGTCATCTTAGTCAGACCTGTGGCGTAGAAGAGCGTGATGAACTCGGTCGACATTCCGGCTGAGCTCGGGCCGGCGGTCAGGGTAATCCAATTTTTGGCTTCGTAGCCGGTCTCTTCTTTCAGCTCACGCTTAGCCGCGACTACGAGCGGCTCATCTTCCTGCAGTGGGATATCCCCTGCTAATCCGGCCGGTAGTTCGATGACATTTTTGCCAACCGGAGGTCGAAACTGTTCCACCAGGATCGCCTGACGATCGTCTGTGACGGCAAGGATGGCTACCGCCCCTTTGCAGTTGGGGCGCACCACATATTCCCAGCCTTTTTCCGTTTCCAAATAGGAGAGAAACTTCCCCTGATAACGCAGCAAATCTTCCGACATGCAATCAGGGTGAAGTCACTCTTCCCACTTGGCAAACAATTCCGAAAAAGAACCCTATTCCAAAACGCCACCGATTCCGGAAACTGGAGCAAATTCAAACTGGCCCAGTCGCCAGTCTCGATTCGATCCCATGTCCCCATGACGGTTCTGTTCCATCATGTCCTTAATCGGCACCAGCCTGCGAGTCATGACCTCTTCTACCCCTGTTTGTTCCGACTGAACATGTGTCGGACTAATCGCCGGGGCGAAGTAGGTCCTCAGGTTGTATCCGTGCTGTTCGCCGCCCAGGTTCCACGCAGGCTTCGATTGTTCGACAATAATTCGGTGAGGTTCATCGTGCAGAACCAGTCCCGGGAATTTAGCCAGCCAGTTCCCCCCGGCATCGGCCACGACCGTGCTGGTTCCATTAGTCAGAACCTCTCCAAATTCTCCTAAAATTTTGATATTCAAGACGGTTCCCGGATCAGCCAAACCGGAATAAATCGGCATTAACGTTAGAATCGGACCATCTTTCTCACCTTCGCCATCATCAGGTATCCCCGGTTCAACGAAACGGAAACCTTGCAGAATGGAGGAGCCGCCAAACAAGGGGTTCTCTCCCTGAACCGTGAGAACATCAATGTCATTGTCCCGGTTATCGGTCAGATCGATCTCAGTGTTTCGCCAATTGATGCCAACCCGGTTCTCAATCTCGTATTCCCCTGGAGGCAGATCTTCACGGATCGACACCGTCATTACGACCTGGCCAACATCACCTGGATCAAGCCCTCCTACGGAAAAATGAACCCGGGTAGAACCATCTTCCAAAGTGGTAATCTCCGGAATCACATCGATGAACTCGCCATTGACCTGGACTTGCATCGCTTCCAACTGAAGAGCTTCAGGAAGAATGTCGGTAATAGTGACTACGTCGGCACGACCGGTGAGTGTTTCGCCGTCATCGTGAACTTGTTGGTTGCCAAAGTTAAGGATGTAGTCATATCGCTCCCCAACAGAACGCTCTTGCTGCCCGTCGTTCTTGGTAATAAATACATCAGGCTCGAGCTCAACTGGAACTACCTCGATCAGCTCATCGCGATCCCGGTCTCTGTTATCATCCGTATTCGGCTCGGGCAGGTCATTATTGATGGTAACCGTATTGATAATGTCACTCGGGAACGGGCCAGAGGTTTCGTTCACCTGCACGTTCACTGTGATTCGGCCACTTTCACCCGAATCCAAATCCCCCAAATTCCAAACCAATCTGGTTTCGCCTGTTGCCAGAATCTGAATCGAATCCGGTTCGATGCTGGAGGAAACAAAGGTTAGCTCGGCCGGAAGAATATCGGTTACTACCACATTCTTCGCACCAACTGTTGCTTCACTGAAGTCGCCACCTGAGTGATTCTCTTTCACCTCCCAGTCGAGGCGATACTCATAGAGATCACCCGCTTCGCGAGATTGAACACCATCGTTTTTCGAAACGGTGAGGTCTGTGGCTACTACACGCACCTCTGCCGTATCGGTTTCTGTGTTGGTCCTTTGATCAGGAGCTACACCCTCCGGCAGGGACTGCCAGGAAAGCTCAGCTTCATTGAGAATGTCTACCCCATCAGGACCACCTCGCTCCAGTAGCAGTCCCGCATCATCAGTGAGGGCTACATCAAAGAGAATCGAGATCTTCTCCTGAGTTTCCAGATCGAAGCTGGCAAACCGAATATCGATTTCTGTTGCCGTGCTCTGATCCACAAATCCGCTTGTCACTTCCACGCCGTCGATCAAAACGCGAACGTTGGAAATCGTTCCGAAGCCGTCCGTTCCTATATTATCGACTGCATCGAAAATCCGTAGATCAAACGCATCCGCTGTGCTGTCCGCATGATGGGTCACATCAAGCTGATAGGTGATCGTCTCGCCGAGAGTGGTCACGGTGCTGTCAGCTGTAGGATCAACGCTTCCCGCATCAAAGGTTGTGGGATCACCATCGTCGTTCAGATCAAAAGCATCAGTAATCAGAGAATCGGTATCCTTGTTGGTTACGAATTTCTCTAACTCAAGCAGCGGCTCAACGATATCCACGACAGCGATGTCGGTAATATTGGTTCCGGCATCAGTCGTCAGGGTCGCACTGTTGGTCGCACTGACTCCGCTCACATTGGCGGCTACGTCGGAGGCACGCGCCACGACTCGAATCACGAATGTGTCCGTATCATTGGTATCCGTTTCATCGACATCTCCGGGATTAACTATATCCCCCAGGGAGAAGGTAACGACATTGCCTGCTTCCGAGATCAGCGAACTGATATCCAGATTTTCCAGCAAAGTAGCTCCGACTCTCATTCCGGACGGATTACTGCTGATCTGCGCACTCACGAACTCTAAAGAACCCGCGTTTGCCGAAGGCAGCGTATCCCGGATGACTACGTTGTCCCAGGTGCCTTCCTCCAGAGTCACTCGCAGTTCGTAAAAGACCCGCTCACCGATCGTCACATCTACGAAGTCATCACCGGCTGGTGTTACATCATTATCTCCAGTAGCGTCGCCTGCCGCATTGACCGCATCGGATTCGGTGTGCTCATGACTGGTTCCGACGATCACTTTTTCCAGATCAGCAACTGCACCGGTATCGATATGGGCTTCGTCCGAGTCTGATCCATCTCTTTCATTCGGATCGTTGTCCAAAGGAAGCGTATCCCAGGTGAGTGTCGCCGTATTCGGAATCACTTCATTCGGTCCGACTGTGTTATTCAGCCTTGCCTGGAATTTGACCGTAAGGCTTTCATCCAAGCCCAAAGAGTCCACGCTAAAGGAGAACCCATCAGTTCCTGGAGTGATGGTCAGGGTACTGGTAATATCATTCCCGTCGCCGTCAGTCACGGTCACCGAGTTGGCCACATAATCGAGACGGCTATCACTGATCGGGTCAGCAATCACCAAATCAAAGGCATCTGCGGTTGAATCGTCGGTATGCTCAATCGTCAGAGTGTAATCAAAGGTATCACCTGCGTCGCCATTTGGCTGTGCGACTACTTTCTCTAGAGACAGCTCGGGTTCGACGATATCGATAACCGCAATATCCGTAATCGGTGTCGTTCCTTCTTCCGTGGTTACAGTCGCACTGTTGGTCGCTGTGACCCCGTCCTGATTCGCGTCAACATTGCTGACTCGTGCTCTTACCTGGAGAATGAGGGTATCGGTATCGTCCGCGTCATTGTCATCGACATTTCCCGGATTGAGGATATCCCCAAAATCAAAGGTTAAGACATTGTCGGTGCGCTCCAGAAGCTGGAACATCGGCACATTCTCGACCAGAACGCCGCCGATGGTCATGCCTGCAGTATTGCTGGAAATCTGGGCGCTGACAAATTCAAGCGTGCCCGCATTGCTAGACGGCAGGGTATCGGTAATCACGACCCCTTCCCAGGTTCCTTCTTCCAGAGTGAGGCGAAGCTCGTAGGTGACATCTTCTCCCACCACCAGATCAACATGATCGTCTTCCAGGTCCGCTGTAGTATCATTGTCGCCGGTTGCATCACTCGCATCAGTGTGTTGATCGGCGCCAGTATGAGCAGCACTGGTTGCCACGATGACTTTTTCAAAGCTGATCTCTGCTCCAGTAGTAACTGTTGCCGTATCCTCAACCGGATCATAATCCCGCTCGAACTCGTCTCCCGGCTCATCCGGATGACTGTCCCACACCAAGTCCGCTGTATTTACGATGCTGTTGTCGTTGATTCCGGCATCAGAGGTCAATGTCGCTTCGTAGGTAATCGAAATCGTTTCGCCCAACTCCAATCCATCGAGGCTGACGGTGAACCCGTCACCCGAAGCGGCGATGGTAGCACTTGATGTAATATCAGTATCGCTACTGTCGAAAACTTTTACGGTGCTGATACCGCTAAAGGCAAGCGGTTCACCATCCTCGAACAGATCGCGAATCACTAGATCGAAGGCATCCTGCGTGGAAGTCTCATCATGCGAAATGTCGAGTGTGTAATTCAATGTATCACCCGCATCGACTTCAGTCTGCTCAACTGATTTCTCGATCTGAAGAACAGGCTCAACCACATCAACCTGGACAGTTGTGCCCGAATCGATCGGATCCTGATCTTCCCCGTCACCTGGATCAAAATCCAAAGTCGCATTGTTAGTGAGAGTCGTGAAGGTGTCTGGATCGGTATCCACTCCTACATTGCTGGCGACATCCTGCACACGCGCTTGAATTACCAGCATAAAGGTATTCGCGGTGTCGCTCGAAAGGTTGGCGATGTCCTGACTCGGATCAAAAGTGAAGGTAAGATCACCAGTCGCGCCGGGTGCCGGTGAAGGCACGGACACCACAATTTCCGCACCAGCTGCCGGAGCCGCCGTGAAGGTAATCTCGCTACCATCAACGGTGAAATCCGTATTCAGAGTTTGAGCCACTCCATCCACTGTCACTGCGACATCGGATAGATCAGATGCCGTTGCCGTAAATACGGTGGTCGTTCCGTCTCCTGCCAATGTCTCATCAGAGGTAGAGAGAACCGGCGCCGTGATCAAAACAATCTCTGCTCCGAGATCGGGTGCTGTCGTAAAGGTAATCTGATCTCCTACGATGGAAGCTGGTGTGACTACCACTCCATCCACCACTACGGTAACACCTGTGGCATCGCTCGCGGCAGTAAACACGGTCGTTGTGCCGTCACCGGCCAACACCTCCTGAGTGGCTCCGCCGGTAAAGGCCGCTCCAGTTGGATCAAAACTGGATGTCGTCAGTGCGCTGAGAGTCGCCACATTCGCGGCGGTGTATCCTGCTGTCCCCGGAATATCTGATGCTGACCGGACGATGTAGGAATCCACATATTCCAAACCAGTCGGCAACTCATCGGTAATGACCAGATTATCGATTGTGCCTTCCGGCATGGTGACCAAAATACCGTAGGTAATGACTTCACCAATGCCTACGTCTGTTCCACTGTCCAGCGTATCTACACCCAGCTCATGCGGATCCGCTGTATTATGCTGATCCGTGCC
>JAHDCN010000006.1:20877-22427 GCA_020629815.1 Verrucomicrobiota bacterium | reverse complement strand
GGTTCCAATACACGATCCGTGAAGGAAATATCAAATCCGTCAGCGGTCAGTTCGACTTCGTAGTCGGTATCTTCCACCAGAAGAGTCCCGTCACCCAGTCGCACCTCAATGCTGGATTCGTCTACCTCTCCGACATTCTGCGCATCATTTACATTGATTTCGAACGCTGGATCAGCACCGGTATTTTCGATAAAGATTCCGTAGGTAACCGTATCCCCAGCTTCAACTCCGCCATTTTCTCCCGGACGGTCGCTAGTCAGGTCCCGGTCAAGATCATCCGTCCACTGCGTCAACTCCACATCAGTAATTCCATCATCGGTGGTCGAATCATTGTGCAGGGTAAACGAAGTGATTGGTGTAGTGCCAAGAGCAGCCAGCGTATCATCCCAATTGGTATTCACGTCATCACTCGCATCGACGGAGGAATCGCGATTGTCATCGATGGTAAATTCCTGAGTCGCCCCGGCGTCCGAATTAATTGCCAAAACGGATTTCACCAAATTGACATCAATATTCGCCTTGGTGACTTCCAGCTCAGCGTGGTCTTCATCCTCGTATTCGCGACGCTCAGGATTAGTCTCGTCCTCAATGTTGTAATAGGTCAGGTCAACATCGTTGATGACATCCGTATCGGTATCTACTGTGCCAATGTCATTCTCAGACAGGTCAGTTGTTACAGTCACACCATAGGTAATCGTCAGGCTATGCCCGAGAAGCAGATCGATTTCAGTTAGATCAATGGAATTGGATCCACTAACACCAAGGTCGCTGCCATCAACATAATCCGTTCCTGCAATCAGTTCAGTGGTTGCCGTGCCAACACCACCAATTGCGGTAGCAACGAAGGTCGTGCCGACGTTGTTATCGGCCGCACCCAACTGGGTAAAGTCTGTCGATCCGGCAGATGTAATGATATATGTTTGCCCGATGATATAGCCGCCTGAAGTAATTCCAGTATCCGCTACCGTCATATCCGGATTCAACAGGTCAGCTGTTCCCGGTGCCACTGGCGCACCCGCGACAAACGTGTCTCCGACTGCATAACCAGCTGCAGCTCCGAGGGCGGCAAAATTGGTATCGCCCAATGCTGTGATCGTATAGGTCTTCCCGGCCGTCAGCTCGTGAGCCAGGGATGTCATCGTTACCACCAGGTTGTCTTCAATAAAGGCGTCGGCAGTCGTTTGGCCAGCATCCAATTGAAGAGCATCGGCAATTACCAAATCAAAGGCATCGCTTGTACTGTCATCGGTGTGTGTCACCGTCAGCTGGTAATCAGCGGTTCCGCCAATTCCTACAACCCCACCGGTTACGATTGTCTTCTCGATATTTAGATCCGGCTCAACGATGTCGACAATGGCATTATCACTGACCGGATCGGTATCGTTACCGGTCGTGACAGTAGCCACGTTCGTCGCGGTCATCGCGTCCTGAATATTGGCGATATCATCGGTCACACAGGCGACCACCCGAATCACGAAGGTATCGACGTCTGTGCTGGAGCGATCGACTAGCGTGTCTTCATCGACATTGGCAACGTCGCCAAAATCAAA
>JAHDCN010000006.1:0-20777 GCA_020629815.1 Verrucomicrobiota bacterium | reverse complement strand
TCGTCGTCCGCGAAGTCGAGGAAAGGTGCAGGGTCGGAGGAGATGTGAACCGTATCACCAAGGGCATCAGAAGACAGCAGTTCAAAATTCGTTCCATCGCTGGAAATCGAAATCTCACCGAAATCAGCTCCTGCGTCTTCGAAATAAAAGGCATCAAGAAAAAGAACGTCGCCTGCCTCTACCGTAAACGTGCCGGTCGTTTGTGATGGTGTGAATCCGCCTTCGAGAAGCCCCAGACTTATAGCAAATGTATTTCCCCATGTTGGCTGAGTCCAGCTTGGAGCATTAGGACCAGCCCCATCGCCACCATCAATAATTTGCCCAACTGCAGTTGGCGCTGCGGTGGTATCGTTATCATGGGCCGTTGTGCCAATTCCGTTCGTTCTGAGAATGCCAGCACCTCCCGTTTGTTGAAAACCCAGGTAAACCGTAGCATCAGCCGCCAGGGTAAAAGACTCTCCGGACAGATCAATCATCTCAACGGCGCTTGTAGCTGCAGTAAGATTCTGCGCCGCCCCCAACCAAATCACCTCAAACTCATCCGTTGTACCGGTTTCCACCACGAGAAAGGGAGTGATCGAGCCACCCGCTGCAGTTGTTGTGTGCCGGAACTCCAGCTCATCCAGCTGGTAAGTCCCAGCTGTAAGATTCATGGCATACGTCTTGTCGATATTAATGCGCTGGCCGTTATCACGACCTGCAAAGGCAGATGAATCGCCGGTAAACCCAAGGTCGCCCGTCGCCACAAGAGCGCCTTCAGTTAATCCAATCGTAGTGCTCCCGGCTGTGAAGCCAGCATCTCCATCACCACCTTGAGCGGTGAACCCTGTGTAACCTGGAGCCGATCCCGGCACGGCTTCTGTCAGGGCAAGCGTGCGACCATCCGCACTGCCAAAAGCAATGGTATAGGTTCCGGCCTGATCGAACTGAATGAAGGTCTGTCCCCGAACGCTAAAGTTATCCCCTTCGCTTCCATTCGGAGCGAACGGCCCGTCACCTCCGCCCGGACCGTCGTTGTTGATAGTGCCGATGGCATTGTTCGTGCCAAAGCCCCCGGCATCACCCGCATAGTCGAAGGCGGTTTCCTGATCTACGGATTGAGTTGCATTACCTCCACCACCAAAGGAAATCGGCTGACCATTGTCGACTTCGTTCCAGATCGTTTGCCATTCCGCAAAAGTCGGATTCGAGGTAGATGCCACGGCAGGCGCTACCAGACTCACATTATCAATGTAGACATGGTTATTAGTCGCACCCGTGCCATCCATGAAAAACTGGATGGCATAGCTTGCCGTCACAGTTGGCGTGAACTCGACCGTAACGGTCTCAATATCTCCGTCATTACCGACAGTGCTCTGCTCATCAATAATGGTAACGCCGGTTCCGCTAGTTGGATCCAATGGATCGGTGTAACCATGTGTGAAACGGACGTCCAAAGGCTCCGTTGCACCGACATTCGGTCCAAACAAGTCAAACGTCAGCGTGTAGGTTGTGCCCGCTTCCAGATTCAGGCCTTCCTGTGCAAGAACATCGATCCCGCCAATGTCGGAGCGAGCATCAACTGACGCCGCGAACTCACCGTCCGGGAAATTTGCTCCACCAATATCTTCGTAAAGCCAGGTTCGCCCGGTTCTTAGCCATTCATTCACAGTTCCAGACGACGCATCGCGCGGGTTTGAGCCCAGCTCATTCGAGTTCCCGGTCCATGCGCCTGTGCCGGAATTCACTTCAAAACTCCCATTGGCAATCAGATTGGAATTGTTTGAATCCAGAGTTAGATCACCCGAGATCGGTCGGATGTAGATTTCGGTGTAGGGGATCGCATGGTTTTCGCCGGAAGCTCCTGTATAGGCAGTGCCACTATTTTCCCAAAGGAAGGAATTAGGGTCCGTCGCATCGTTAACCCCATTCACACCAGCACCGTAGCTGAATCCTCTTTGTGAGCCGTGCTGATTCCAGGGCCAGGTAAAGACACGGCCAGCGTTATTTGTGGTTGCAGGATTTACCAGATAGGTATCTCGAGTATTGCCAGTGGGTTGAGTTCCTGTTGCAGCCCCCGTGAGGCCGGCAGGAGCATTAACATACTCTGTTTCTATGGAATACTGATTGTCCTCAAAATCAAAAGTAAAGGCATTATCGTTTCCGACAAAATCCCTCCAGCGTACCTCTTGGTATTCACCAGTTCCATCAGCCGTAGATGCACGCTTCAGCCTTATTTCTACTTCGTCCATCCCAACACCAAGCTGCTGCAGGATATCATTAACTACAGCATCACTGTAGGCAGCTGGATCGAAGGCAGCAGAAGTTCCCAAGCCCTGGCTCACCTCTGCCGCATCTCCCTGACCATCCGTATCAAACTCCCATCCTTCTCGACCACGCCCAATGAGCAACCAGTTCTCGCCATTGTTCTCTTCAACGTGAACATCAATTTCCTGTCCTCGGGCGGTAATGGTATTAATCCCCGGAGTAAGCGTCGTCGTGCTTGACTCACTGGTCAGATTTACGACTTGAACATTCCAGAGGTTATCGCCCACAGGCTCTTCCCCCGGCACATTGTGCTGGTCCACTTCGGTGTGATCCAGATCGGTTCCTACGATTACCTTTTCAATATCAACAAAGGCACCAGTCTTGATATCCGCATCATCACTGTCGCTACCGGAGCGTTCTTCGGTGAAATCCGGGTCACCCGGCTCTGAAGGGAGGCTATCCCAATCAACTGAAGCGATATTCTCCACCATCTCATTGGCGGTGATCGTGTCATTGAGCTGAGTGTCAAAAGTAATGACCAATCCCTGCTCCAATTCCAAAGCAGCCAGATCAATTTCAAAGCCCTCACCAGCCGTAGTGTCAGCACCTTCCCGAAGCACATACTCATCGGCTGTGACTGTCCCATCAGTATCAGCAGTGAGAGTTGTTGTCGAACCATCGGCATTGTGCCTCACCACAACCAGAGTCCCTTCTTTATAGTCAAGTCTGGTATCGGAAACGGTATCGACAATTGTCAGATCAAATGCATCTGCAGTTGAGTCAGCCCTTTCCGAATCGTGTAGCGAATAGTCAGCCGTTGTTGAAAAGGTTTGAGTGCTCCGATCAAAACTTGACTCCGCATCATTGTGATCGACTACAACTGTATTGGTAAACGTATCTCCGGCATCGCCTTCAGGAACGGCGTAGGCTCCCGTGCTATCCTGATTATCACTCAGGGCACCGCTGTCGTTCGTTACAAACTTTCTTAACTCCAACTCAGGATCAACGATATCAATCGAAGCATCGTCGTCATCGTTAACGGTATAGTTCGCACTTGGTGCGACATCAGCGAGAGCCGTGAGGGTCGCGTTGTTGATTTTCACCACTCCGTCCACATTGCTGTCCACATCCTTCACCAGAGCGGTCAGACGAATGGTAAAGCTGTCGGTAGCTCCAACCGTATTGCCCGGATTTACGACCTGCCCCAAATCAAAGGTAAGGGTCTGCTCGTCAATCGCAGGAACCAGAGACTCCCCTACTGCGAGATTCTCTGTGTCAGATGTAATGCCGGCATCGTTCGCTGCAATCACAGCGGACCCGGTTACGTATTCCAGACCTTCCGGTAACAGATCTTCGACTACTACGTTGTTCCAGGTTCCTTCTTCGAAGGTAACTTCAAGGTCATACGTGACCGTTTCTCCAACAACCAAATCGACGAAGTCGTCAGTGGCTCCGGGAACGGTAATTGTCTGTTCTCCCTCGCCGATTGCTTCCAGGAGAACGTTATCGATGGAAAGACTGGATCCTGTCCCATTTCGAGCAATGCCGACCACAATGTAATCGTAGCCCGATAAGTCAGATGGAGCTGGTGGCTGCCCGGCGTGCTGTGGAGGCAACGGTGCCAAATTCGTGAGATCGATATCGAAAGTCGAAGTCACCCAACCTGCGTCGGTTGCAGTGACCAACTGGGCACTTACTGCGGCGCCAACATTGGGATTGGCATTCCAGTCACCAATTAAGTTGTATTGATCCCAGCCCGCACCGGATGACTCCCAGGAGTTTCCGCCCTGAGCGCCAGTATTCAGGGTTCCATTCCCCAAACTTCCCGCACCATTGTCTACATAGCCCCACACGTGGATTCGAAAATCTTCCCGTTCGTCACCTGCCAAATGGTCCAAGCTAATCTGCAGGTTCTGCAATGAGGAATCAGAGACACCAGTTACATCAATCAGTTTACCAATAGCACCATCGACAGCTGCACCTGCACCGCCATTCGGGTGAGTCAGGAAACCATTAGGATCAGTGTACGAAAGACGAACGTTGTCAAAGGCAACCAGATTCGGACTTACGCCTCCGCCAACAAGATTGATATCGAGTTGCTGACCAATCAAAGCAGGATTGGAATCAGCGTCAAAAGTCAGAGTAACAGTCGTGTAGGCTCCGCCATTTGATGTCGCTACCGGAACAGGATCACTAACTTCATCCACCGCATCCAAAACCGTGAACGTCCCACTTCCGGAATCAAAGGCACGGAGTTCGATATCATATCCGTTCGTAACGTGCGCACTCGAATCCCAGACCTCAACGGTAAGGGTATAGCTCCGCCCGGCCTGAATCGTACCATTCGGGTCTGCGATCGTCTGATTGATTGGGTCTATGCGGGAAAAGGCAACATTACTGCCATGACGTGGTGTAATTTGCCAGTTAGGAGGATCCCAGGCATTGGACGTCTGACCAGGCGATCCACTATTCGGGTCATTCCAATCATCAATATCAGAATCTTGTTGATTATTGCCCAAGCCATCCGCTTCAAAGCTGGGGTTCAGAACAGTTATTGCATTGCTATTCCGCCAATTGCCGTTGCCGATCCAAAAGCCTTCGGTTCCGGGTTCGACCGCATTTCTCAGTTGTGATCCACCTCCGTAAAATCCAAAGGTGGAAAAATCATCATCGATCAGGATCAGATTCTCACTCGCAGGAATCGTCACCTCCACATCCTGCCCAGGCAGATTGTGCTGCTCGCTGCCTGTATGAGGCTCACTCGTCTCAAAAATCCGTTTTTCGATTTCTGCAATTGCACCCCGAGTCTCGACATAGGCGATATCGGTGAGCAAGCCATCTGGATCTTCCGGTGCGAAATTCGTGATCGAGTCATCTTCCGCCGTGTAGAAATCCACTTCAGCGGTATTAGTCTCGCGATCATACAGGACGTCTTCAATGTCGTTTCGAACCACGACGTCGTAGGTGATGATTGCAATATTGGTGCCGTCCTCATTATCGGTTCCGCTGGCCAAAGAAAAGTCAGTGAACTTCACCGCAAAATCTCCACCCGACAGGCTACCGCTAACGGTATAATTCGCTGCATCCACTTCGGTTCCGTCACCAAGGTAAACTCTTACTGAAGCGAGATCGATCTCCCCGGCTCCTTCCGCGTCAGCATCGAGATCGTTGGCGCCGACGGTCCAGGTATCAGTCACGTTGATTTCAAACACTTCATCGTCACCGGCATTTTCTACGAACAGACCAAAGGTCACGGTGTCGCCATTGTAGACTCCCCCGTTGAGAGCGGACAGATCCCGGTCAAAAGCATCACGCCAAATATTGGCATCAGTCGGGTCTGACTCGTTGTGCAACATCTCGGATGTAACCGTCATCCCCGCCGTGTAGGTATCGTTCACGGTATCATCACCCGCAGCAAACTGAGAGGAAACCGGCCCCTCCACTGTAATGACTTCTTCCACTGTGATCGTCGCGCCATCGACGCTGACGATGGTATAGACACGGTCATTGGATGCCGTACCGGCTATCGTGATGGTATCCCCTGCCGAATAGTCGTCGGTTCCAAAATCCCCTGTTGCTCGGGTAATAGAGTAAATATCTTCGCCTGTATCGGGATCAACGCTGGTCGCAAAAGTCAGGTCTTCCGTTGTGCTATCACGACTGACGTCAGCGGTAAATGTATCCGGATCATTAGCCGAAGTATCCGCACGGGACACGCTGAGGACGCTCTTGACCAGATTGACATCCAGGTCGGGATCAATGACTTCCAGGCCTTCAATATCCGACTTCTGATACTCACGAACTTCCGGGTTATTCTCCCCGTCTTCGATATTGTAGTAAGTAACTTCCGCTTCGTTTAGAATATCGGCATCGGTACTAATCGAGGTCGCAGCAATCGACTCCCCACCATCGAATTCAAAGTCGATAAAAGTAACGGTGTCAGTATCCTTATCAAAGGTCCAATCGGTATCGCGCTCCAGGGAGTGATCGACGGTAATCGAAGCGATATCTTCTCCAGCCGGAACGGCGTAGGCATAGCTCGACTGGCTGTCCACTCCGCTAATGGTTGTGCTGGTTCCATCGGTCGCCGTTATGGTGATTGTCTCAGCTCCCACAAAAGACGGGTTGGCGAAATTGATGTTGGTTCCGTTGTAGGTCCAGTCAAAGGTCTCTTCGTAACCTTTGGTAACCACAATCGTATCTTCCAGTTCATACGAGGTTGGAATATCCGGTTGGTAGTCAGAAACGCCGTCTTCGCCGGTAAAGCTCAAAGGCTCGGCCGGATCTCCATTCGCAATGTTATCCGTTTCCAGCACTCCGCCGGTAGGATCAACCACCCGAACGCTGTAACTGATCACCAGTTCTTCACCCAGAGCCAGATCGAAGCCTTCCAAAGAAATCGTATTCGCACCTCCGGGTCCGATGTCACTGGTATCTGTGAAGTCGGCTGGACTGCTCAATGCGACACCATCTTTCAAAACAGAAATGGTATGCATATAGGCGTGCGCACTGGTGCGACCTGCCGCCATCTCCAGGGCATCATCAATGATCAAATCAAAGGCATCCCCCGTACTGAGATCACTGTGTGAAACGCGAATCTCATAGGTCGCATCCATCCCCGGAGCCGCCAGGTTTCCAGAAGTGATCACTTTATCGACAATCAAATCCGGATTGACGATCTCAATATTGACCTGACCGCTGGTGAGAGTCTGGGTCTCGCCCTGACCATCGACGAAAGACGCCGAAGCGGTGTTGGTAAGAATCGCCGCCTCCAGGTTTCCGGTAGGCGATCCCGTTTCCGAACCAAGAGCCGCGCCATTGGTGGCTACCGGCTCAGCTGCATCGAGATCCGAGGTTCCGGAGGCTGCTGGATCACTGCCATTGGCGAACGGATTGTAATTCAACCCATTGAGGACACGAGCTTCCACCCGAACCACAAAGGTGTCATTTACAATGTCGTCGGACCCATTGGAAACAATGCCCAGGTCCATCACTACATCTTCGCCACTAATTGGCGCACCGCTGAGATCTACGCTACTTCCGGCAGCCGCATTTCCATTCACCGATTGAAAAGTCGGAGCAGTCGCACCGAATGCAGCCGTCAACAGGTCGGATTCTCCATTGGCCAGTTGCGTGGCTTTGTCGGTCGAGCTGGCAGGGTCGGTAACAATTTCCAGCCCCATCACTTCCAGTCCATCCGGCAAATGATCAGTAATCAGCAATCCGTTCACCGCTGTTCCGACCACACCTTCCGGCATCGTTACCAGGATGTCGTAGTAGACCGTTTCACCTGGAGTCAGGTCGGTTGTGCCTGCGTCACCAAAGGTGCGGGTAAATGACACCGAAGGCGTGTAGCCCACACTCGGTGCATCAGCTACATCCTCAGTGAAGGTAATCAGCCCATCGTTGTAATTGATATCCGCAATCTCGCGGTCGTAGGTCGCCGATGTTACGGACGCAAAAGACCCCGGAACGAGATTCACCGTGGTCACATCATCTGCGGTATTCACGTAGGAACCAACAATCGTTCCCGAGCTGTCTTTAATCGTTCCGTTGTCGAAGGTAAAGCTGCCGGTATCCAGTTCCAATGCACCTGCAACAATATCATCTGCTGTCAGAGTAATCGTTCCGGCCGCCGCATCAAAAGCAATCGGTCCGGGCTCAGCAATCCCTGTCTGAATCAATGCACCCGTACCAATTTCGGTAAAGACAGTGCCATTCAAATCCACAGTCACCGATCCGACTTCCAAAGCTGCATTCTCCGGGAAGTTGGCCAGTGATGACAAATCAATCACCGAACCTTCGAGAGTCGTCGCAGCCGGATCTGTAAACGCAACTGACTCCGTGAACTCTTCACCCGTATGCTCCAGGCTGGTGGTGAACAATTGTTTATCTACCGAAATGGTTCGCCCTTCGACAATGGCCTGATCACTCAGAAGAGGATCATTGTCCGGATCCGCTTCATTAGCACGGCCCGGATTGGTGTCATCCTGAGAATAGTATTCCGTAATGGTTGCCGCATTGGAGACTTCATCCAGAGCCTGGAAGTTGTTTCCAATCGTCATCTCGTAGGTGATCACGAGAATGTTCGAACCGGTCGTGTTATTAAGCGCCAGATTCTCCTGATCGCGTCCTGCCTGAAGAACCTCTCCGGTAAAGGTCCACTGGAGATCGTCCAGATCTGTGTCCCCGTCCGCATCAACAGTAGTCTGAGAAAAATCCGCTGCTGCAATCGGAGTCCCGTCGCCGAGGCGAACCTGAACATTTGCCACACTACCCAGTGAGGTATCACCACTGGTATTAATCAGAGAAAGCACATCCGTCAGGGTGATATCGAATGCCTCCGACGTTCCCTGGTTTTCCACGATAATCGCATAGGTCACCACATCGCCGGCATCGACTCCGCCATTTTCAGTCAGCAGATCGCGATCCAGCTGCGCGTTCCACGCCATGTTCGGCGTGGTGGCGTTCATCTCAGGGTGGAGCCATTCACTCGTGATCGTCGCAGGCAGTCCGGTTGTATTATTCAAGCCGGCAGTCACACCCGCTGCAGATTCGTCCACTATTGCGACAAACGAATCATCATCAAAATTGCCGTCGTCGTCGGAATCATTGTTAGCCGTCCCGTCCTGAGTAAAGGTCTGAGGAGCTCCGCTCGCCGGATTAACAGAAACGACACCCTTCACAATTGCCAGGTCCACATCCGGTCCGACGATCTCCATCGCGACCGCATCGCTGTCGGTATATTCGCGAACTTCAGGGTTGGAACCCTGGTCGGTATTTCCGAACGGATCATTAATGGTATCACCCCGATCCGGGAGACTGTACCAAGTGATATCCACCCGGTTTTCGACATCGTTTTGCTCCGCATCGGAATCGCTGTCGTTGTTGTTGATCAACGATTCATCCAGAACATTCACCGTGTAGGTAATCACCAAATCCTCATCCAGAGGCAGATGGGCAAAGTTCAGATTAAATGATGCTTCCCCATTGTTACCATAGCTGGTCCCCTCCAGATCATGAGAAGTTGCCGTGTTGGCATCGAAGTTCAGTCCGGTCTGGAAATCAGCAAAATTGAAAGGGACGATATCACCGTTGCTATCGAGGCTGAACAGCTCTGGAAGATTGTAGGAGCTATTCGTAGCAATCGTCGGAGCGGCAGAAAAAGCGCCACCGGTAAACAAGGTCAAAGGTGCGCCCCCATTGAAAGAATCACCGGAAGACTGAATCGTAAAGCTGACCAGTTCGAGTGTTTCCGAAAGAGTCGGGCTGGCAAAATCGGTCGCCAGCATGACGTCGTGAATATTCACATTGTAGGCATCCGCATTACTTTGCTCGGTATGCTCAACCGTAACCTGGTAGGTGACCGGCTGGCCGCGATTCACTTCGTAATCGATCCCTCCGGGAAAATTACTCAGCGTTCCGACTTCGTCAGCGCCAAGAATGACTTTCTCAACGTTCAGGTCCGGCTCGACGATCTCAATGTTCACGTCTTCCGTTTCCAGAACCACATCTATGCCCTGACCGGTGGTGTAAGTCGCGTCGGCGGTATTTGTCAGTAGAGCGCCATTGAAGTTCCCGGTCGGCGAACCGGTTTCCTGGCCGAAGGAAGTTCCGGTAGTATTAACCAGTTCGGTTTCCGCAGTGACCACAGTCTCGGTATCAAGATCATCGACTCCTGAATCCGCCGGGTCCACTGCGTTAGCAGTCGGATCATAATCCTCCGCATTCAAGACCCGCGTCACCAGACGTAGCATAAAGGTGTTGTTCTGCGCACTGTCGATCGGATCTGTTGCGTCATTATCCGAATCATCCTGGATTGGGTCGTGAGCATTCACAAAACCATCCATGAACCGGATTTGAATATCCTGTCCGCCAAAGACACCATAAGGCTCGTCCGGACCGGCGGAATAGCCATGATCATTCGGGAAATTGAACGGATCATCATCGCCAAGTTCGTCGTTCGCGTGGGTCCACTGAATATCCCGCTGAGCAATCACCTGGTTGCCAACCACCAAATTGAAGGGAGGCATATTCCCATCGAGGGCGAAATCAGTTTCCAGCATGCCCTCGCTCTGATCCGCTTGCGTCACGATCTCAATATCGAGCAACTCCAAGCCCTCGGGTAGGTAATCGGTTATCGTCAGCTCTTCCGTCGTGCCCTCAGGAATGGTGACTACAATACCGTAAATCACTTCCTCTCCTACAGCGACATCGTAGGATCGGTCAGGATTTCCAGCATTGGCAATTTCGTCACTACCGACACCATCAGTAAATTGGTAATCGATTTCCGCTTCGTAATGTTCCAGCGTACCAGTCACACGATGGTTGTGATTGTTGAAGTCTTGAACAATCGAAATCTCGCCTGCATCATAATCCACCGTTCCCACAACGCGGTCATAGGTAATATCGGCCAGACCATGGTTGAAACGATTACTGAATGTGAAGGATCCCGTGAAATCAGGATTATTGGAGTCACTTCCGTTGAAAGAGTTATTACTGAGGAAATTCGCATCATCCGGCAAATCCAGTGAACCATCTTCGTAGTCAACCGTGCCGTAATAGGATGTATAGGATGCAATCACTTCATTGAGAGGCGCGTTGGCTTGTACGAAAACCACTTCACCAGTTTCATAGTCAATATTGGCAATCACATTGCTACTGCCATCAACCAGAACCCCGGTTCCGGTGTTGAAACTCGTGCCTGTTCCTGCAGCACCGGATGCCGTTAAAGCAGGCACATCAGTGAGTGTCATCTGAACGCCGGCAATGTTTACGTCCAGCGTAATCGATCCCGGTTCCAGATGGCTATCCAGGTAAAAAGTACTGATCGACTGATCATAGAACCCCTGACGAAACGGATCGCTGCCCGGGGGCGTCAGAGAATTAAAATCATCGATAATCCCTGTGTTCTGCCCACGGATACCGTATCCACCAAATGGCACTCCATAAATTTCCCGATCCACATGCTTCAGGATGATACCTTCAGTTGTAGTCAGATCATCAGCGGTTGCTCCCGGATTGGCAATTCCTGTGGCTGAATCAACAATCACCTCCTCGTAGCTGGTCACATTCCGGGTGGTATTGGTAAATGGATCGTCTATCCGGTCGGTATGTACAACTTCGAATGTACCGGGAACAATATTGATGTGACCACCTGCACCGCCCCAAACGTTGCTGCCAAAAACAGGCAAACCGGTATCATTGGTATTTCCGTTTACCAAATGCGAACCACCGAATCCCACATTACGAACAGTGTTGATCAGGTGCCCTTCACCGTCATCGACGATATTGTAAGCCGCCTCTACATTGGCAGTAGCCTGACGGCCGTCCCCCAGGATCACGGTATAGTTCTCCGCATCAGGGAAATTGATATCTACACTTCCAGGAACAATACCATCCTCATTCAGGTTAAAATCCTGAGTATTGCTTAAGGTATAGTTCTCCACGCCAATCAATCCATGATCTTCGGCGAACACATTGAACACGCCCGTTGCTTCATGGCTGGAGCCCAGAATTCGTTTATCGATCTCCACGTCCCTACCCTCAATAGTCGCGATGTCCGTTTCGCGTTCCCGGAAGATCAAATTCTCACCTTCGTCACCGTTGGAATAGCTTTCCAGGGCAACTTCATTGGTCAGCTCTTCATCAGGTTGCCAGGAGTCACTGAGTTCCAAATCGTAGGTAATCACCAGAACGTTACTACCGGTCTCATTTGTCGGAATCCCGCCATCAACGACCGTTTCATCACGTCCCGCCTGAATAATCCCTTCCCGTCCATCGACAGCAAAGTCATCAAACGTAATCTGGAAGGTATTGGCCGTGGCATAGTTCGCTGAGAGCGAAAGGGTTTCCACCACAGAAAAAGCGATGGCACCGGCCGGAGTTCCATCCAGAGGATTCGCAGCATAGGTAATCGTGCCTACAATTGTTCCATCGACGTTGAGCAGGTTCCCCCTGCCATCATCTGTAATATTACCATGCACAGGATCAGTGAAGTTTACGGATCCCGGAACGATCACATCGTTATCCAAAGTCAATTCCGTTGGTGCGGTCAGAACTCCATCCTGAACCGTCAGCACATTATTTGCATTGGCGGCCTGACTTCCCAGACCGTCGTAGACCACAGTGTAGCTGGTATCCGTTGACGAAATAGTAAAATCAATTTCTCCCGTAGTGTAATCGATGGTGCCGAGAGGAATGTTCCTGCTATCAACCAGAAACCCATTTCCTGCGTCTTGAAGCTCCTGATCCGGCCCCTGCAGAATTCGAACTGTTCCCGGAAGAACCGGCGCTCCAGTCAGAGTCTGACTGGCCTGCATCTTACTTCCGCCACTGACCAAGGTTCCCGTGCCGGATTCACTGGTCGTCGCACCGATTGCGTCGGTCACGTTGAAAGTCGTATCCATATCCCAGTTGATCGCCAACCGGATATCCACTTCACCGCTTTCGTAATCAATGACACCTACGACCGGATAAGTGGTGCCTCCAATCGTTACATTGGGAGGCGAAGTAGAAGGAGGATCTGCCGTAAAATCACCCAGCGGATCTACCGCATAGAGATTGCCCTGACCATCGTCACGCAGCTCGATACTAACCCCTTGAGGCAAATCACCGGTACCGGAGTTCACCGTCAGCACCACCGTATTCGGCACTACCTCGGTATGGTCCAGATTGGTAAACAGGTTTCCGTTGCGCACCTCATTCTCGAACAACTCATTTTCCTTAAGGGCAGCGTCCGTGTAGGTGATCTCGTCGACATCAAATCCAAGATAGCCCTCAGGAGCCCCACTCGGAATTGTGGCGGCAACTGTGTCAGCTGCTCCAGTCGCCGCAATGACGACCACATTTCCATCCCCATCGAATTGCAACTCCTGACCAAAGGTAGCCAGACCAGTGCGATAATCGATAAACCCGACAATTTCGCCATTGTGGTCCTGAAGATAACCAAAACCGGTCAACTCACCATCATCATTGGTAACTTCCACGTCCCGAATCGTGACGTGATAAGGCTCCACCGGGTCTCCTACGGGAACGACATTTCCGGTCGTATCCACCGAAATGAACAGGGATTCCGGAAGGAAGGTATTTCCCGGTGGAATCTGAATAGTTGTTCCATCCGAAACAGTCACCCCGGCCGCCGAAATCGTTTGTGTTTCGCCCGGTGTATAGAAAAGCGTGAAGTCTGACCCTCCGGGAATTCCTCCTCCCAGATCCACTTCAGTAACCCCATCGATCAGGAACGCACTCCCTGAAAGCACTTCTCCATCACCAGTAGCAATCTGAAGATTCAGAGAACTCAGATCATACCCGCCTGCGGTATCCGTCGCGTCGCTATCGACCAGCACAGTTTGGCTGGTTTGAAAGTTATCGGTATTCAGAGGCCCATCAAAAAGCGAGTCGGTAATAACCACATCATAGGCATCACCACCTCCGACATTTTCCACAAAGATTCCGAAAGTGGCCACATCGCCAGCGTCTGCGTTAACCACATTGCTATCAATAACGGCAGCCCACGAGTCCAACTGGTCTTCGTTGGTGATAGTATCAACCCCATGCAGGAAAGCACTGGTCACTCCACCTGCAGTCAGATCCAGATCCAGACCTTCCGCAGTCAATCCATCTCCGACTCCACCACCAGAGAAAGAGGCTCCGCCGGAATCACCTTCCGGAGTCAATTCGATGATCCCTTTACGAATATTTAGTTCAGGCCCGAGCAATTCGATCGGCATGATCGAGGATTCCGAAGTTTCATCCTGATCCGTGTTATCAAACTCCAGAGAGGCTTCATTGGTCAGGAACAGACCATCAGAAAACGGCGAAGTATTTACCTTTACCGTAAAGATAATATCAATGACAGCTCCGTTGGTATTCAGGTCGCCGTCATCCTGCTCATTCCACGTACCAAAATTCCAAGTGATCGAATTGTTGTTCGTATTGAAATATACCGTCCCCGCCTGGCTATCTTCGTTGCCTAGGTCAGGAGTTGGATCAAACTCCAAATCGATGTCGATGGGATTTCCAAATGAGTCGAGAATCCGGTCCGTGCCGATATCGTGAGCCGGGCCATACGCCCATTCAATAAAGGAGCCATTCGGATTGCCGTCCTGACTCAGAAAGGCGTTCGGCAACGTCGCATTGGTGCTGCCATCGTAATTACCGATTTGCACCAACCCCTGTGGATAATCGGTCGATACATCAAATACCGGAAGCGGAAGAAAGTCTTCGACCTTGATGTCCTCACCGGAGGCATAAGGCAGAGTAGTAGTCAGACGGTAGGTAACAGTGTCCCCTACCCGCAACTTTGAATTATCAATCGATCCATCCGGATCTCCCTCACCAAGAAAATCTGTCTGATCCAGACCCGGACCGCCGCCATTCTCGGTGTTAAAAATGCTAATCGCATCTGCAGGATCATCGGAAACGTTATTAATCGCTACGACATCCTTGTCTATCGATGCAGGTGCCAGATCAACGTGCGCACCATCCAGCCGCTGGTCAATTTCATCTCCATAAGTTACAGGTAGTACCGCAATCACATTGCCGTCTGCATCGACAGGTCGACCTTCGTCGTCCAGCAAGTCATGAATCCCGTCTTCTCCCGGGTTCACTCCATCCGCACCATCACCGGAAAAGTCAGTAATCTGCGTACCGGCTACACTGACATAGTTTGAAAGCCGGTCTGTCAGATCAACGGACAAATCGGTTCCTTCACCTCCGCCCTGTTCCTCCGACTGATAAGTTGGCTGAACTTTCGCGTAGTACACAATTGTGAACTTCGGCACCTCGGGAACGTCATGTTGCAGCTCCCCGTTTTCCACTTCCCCATTAGCATCAATGGTAATTTCATCGTAGAAGCGGTGGTAGCCACCCGGGTCTCCCGCATTAATTAAACCGGGATCATCGCCGTCCCCATCCAGGCCAATTCCCGTCCCGGTTTCATTGTTTACTGACGCATCCGAATCGTTATAAGGGTCAAACAAACCACCCGCCAGATAATGGTAGAGATCGACCTCGCCATCATTATCCAAATCAAGACCATCGTTTTGACCGTCGCCGTTGGCGTCAATCGAGTCCAGGGAATCAATCGTCAGATCAACACCATCGACTTCTGTTTGAAAAGTGCCTCCCTGACCGAAGCCGAACAATCCAGCTTCAACTGAACCGTCACCATCGGTATCCCCATCTACCAGAGCACCTGTCCGATTTCCATTCTCATCGAAACCAGTGAATACCCACTTCATGTAGTCGGTACCACCATCTCCATGGAGGTCTTCACCAAACGGAGCATCAGTCCCAATCGAATTTCCGCTGCCATCTTCCCACTCGCCAGTTACCGCATTAAAGACAATATCATTGGTGATATTCGGCTGACCAAACGGAACGACTGTTCTCACCTGTCCGAGCCCGCCATCGCCTCCGGAATCCTCAAAGAAAGACCCGAGCAAAACGGCGTCGTCTCCAATTCCTTTGCTTTGCAGCGCAATATAACTTTGGAAAGTAGTGATTCCGTCCTCAATCGCATGGTGTCCATCCGCCCCACCCACGGTGAGACCGGCATCTTCAAAGTACACCTGTCCATCGCCGAGAAAGTCTTCGATAACCAGATTATCCAATGCCAGAAAATCCGACATAGTGAACTGAATTTGATACTCGATGATATCGCCCGGAATCGCTTCTCTTCCAGTCACACGATTTCCGCTTTCATCGTAGATTGCGGTTCGATTCTTACCTGCGCCAGCACCACCGATTTCGGCACTGGTCATATCGGTATCCAACCGATAGTCATCATGAGCCGCAGGATCGTACGTATCATCGTCAATCACATCCCGGCCGTTATGGGTCGCGGTTAATTTCGCATCATTCGAAACCTCACCGCTATTCGCCGAGCCATCCGCCTTGAATTCAGGCGCGTAGGCTTCATAGGTAATGTAGATATCCCAGTCCGGGCTTCCTCCGACATTTCCGGTTCCAAAGTCGTTCTCCAAAGAAGAATCAAAATCTCCGTTCCCGTTGACATTGTCAGCACCAGTAAACGAATCCCAGGTGATGTCGAGCGTCCCACCCGGAACATTCGGATTGTCATTATCGACAAAAGAGTCCAGCTGAGCCTGTGTATAGCCTCCATCGGGATCAGCTCCACCGGGTTGCCCGACACGAACACCTTCCGCTGTGGCACCATTTCGATATTGAATCGTAATCGAGTTTGGCACGTACACGAGACCATCGGGAATCACGTCTTCGATTCGCAAGTCCTCCAACGTTTCGCCAGCTGCCACATCGACATACAAAGAATACAAATTGGGAAACGAAGGTCCCAACTTCACCGCTTCTTTGGGGCCGTGCTTGACCAACTCGACCACTTGCGGAACGACACTGTCCCCGCTCGCAGTTCCCGCGATAATCGGATCTTCATCCGGATTATCAAAAGGATCACAGCCAAAGGCAAAGGCACCAATTGAATCGACTCCTAGCTCGAAGTCTGAACGCGGAGAACCATCGTCATCGTAAAACACCTGAGCACCCCGATCAGGATCGATGCGTGCTTCAAACTCAATGATCGATACAGGCTGCCCGGTCGTGTAGCTGCCGAAAGGCAATGCCAGCGTGTAATAGACATCACCATGGCCAAGGTCATTGGTAAGAATCTTGTCAGGGGCCCCGCCAGATCCAGACACCGGAAGACTATTTTCCGTGATTGGATGATCCACCCGCAGGCGGAAAAGACGATCCAAATCCTGCTGCTGGTGCAGAGAAGTCACGTCAATCGTCGTGTAGGGGCGAATCCAGAACTTATCCTGTGGACCAACCGGATTGCCTTCCGGAGTAAGGATCGGATCTGTCGAAGTTGTATCAAAATACTGCAGGCGATTCTCCAGCGGCGTCCCGGGATTATTTGGATCCGGAACCTGACCAAAAACCGGAGTTGCTGTAGTAGTCAGACCAAGTTTCAGATTTTGCAGTACATCGTAGGATGCTTTCAGGTCCGCATTAAAAGTCAAATTCGCCGGATCGTTGGGGGTCCCGGTATTAAATGTTTGGGTAAAGTCATATACGGAAGGCACTCCCCCGTTAAGATCAGTGAGCCATGCATCCGCTTCGGCCTGCAGCTCCAGAATCGCCGCATCGATATCAAACACCTGGGCTACCGCCTGAATCTCCGAGCCAATCTCGGTTCCCTTCAAGGTCGCCACATCAGCATCAAAAATAGGCGAACCTGTATCCGGATCGACCCCGGAACTCGCAAATGTCAGCCCGGCATCCATCGTAAAATCGATGTACGGAGCATAGCCCGTTGAGTCCCCGTCGTTGTTGAACGTGATGGTGAAATCTACGTGTTCACCAATCATTTCCTCGTCGCCTACGCCGGCCACACCCGGTTGCCCTCCTTCTTCATTTCCCGTTGCCGGATCCGGCGGAAGAGGAACCAACGCGGCAAAGTTCTCCTGCGGCTGGCCCATATCGACCGTGACCTCCGGAACGGGAGCACCGGAAAACAGCACGCGGGGCTCCAGAGCCTCCATTTGCAGGGCGCGCTTTTCAGCACGTCGATTGCCTCGTTTTCGCAGCAGACGTTCCAGCCACTTGCGATTCGCACGCATACGCGAACGCTGGAAATACCAATTCTTACGAACTTCGGATTTCGAATAATTTTGCATCAACTAAAGGGAGGATGTGGTCAAAATGGGAGGGGGTATCCTTGGAAAAAATGATTCGGGGGCGAAATTGTCACTGGGAACTAGGATCAGAATCTTCCATCGTAAATTGGAGCAGATTAGGGGCTGCAATTCTTGGAACTTCAGCTCGAATTTCTTGTAAGATTCTTGCGAACTTTCGAATCAACTTTGAGCTAATTCTCAACCCTGCGGCCGTGCCGGTATTCCCGGGGAGTAATTCCAGTTCGTTTCTTGAACTGATTAGTAAAGGCACTCTGGTCGTAGAAACCGAAGCGAATCGCCAGATCAGCAATGCTCGTTTGGGTTTCTCTCAAGGCATCACCAGCCAGTTTAATTCGCGAACCGATCTCCAACTCTCGTGGAGTTATGCCCAAAGTAGCCTTCGTCTTGTCCCGGAGTTCGGATACGGCCATGCTCGCCATCTGCGCCATTTCATCAATGGAAACTCTTCGATCAGAATTTTCGCGGAGCCACTGCATCAAACGCTGCAGGCCGCGGTCTGAAGATAACCGGGCAATCAAATCCGGGTCCGCACAACTGCGGGTAATCCCAACCAGCCCTTTAACCTTGCCATTCGCATCGCGGGCCGGAAGCTTGGTGGTGACATACCAGTCAATCGCGTGGTCGCCATCAAAAGCGAGTTCCAGATGATCGACTATCGAGTTTCCCTGTTTCAGGACCTCCTCGTCGTCCTGACGAAAGGACTCACAAATCTCGGCGGGAAAATATTCCTCGTCTCTGGTTCCCACCAGTTCGGATAATGAGGATAACTTCAGCTTTTCCAGAAGCTGTCCGTTCCCGTAAACCAATCGGCGCTCCAGATCTTTTACAAACAGAACGACATCCGGCAAATGATTGAACAGGCCCAAGAGCGCTTCACAGTCAGGCACCGCACGGAAAAATTCTTCGGCTTTTGAAGGTAAATTCAAAACAAGAGATGAACGTTTCCCTGTAATTCCCAGCCGATTCCGATTCTCACATATTTTTCACAGAAAAGTGATCTTTTTCCAAAAAAGAGAAAAAACCCGTTAGAAACTACAGCTTTAGGGAATATTACGGTTGTATGAGTGACCAAAAGGCCACCGATTCCGAATACGAGAGCTTTGTGGAGCTGTTTACTGCCAGCGAACCGGCTCTTCGGGGATTCGTGCGCTCGCTGGTCCCCGGCTGGCACGATGCGGACGAAGTTGTGCAGGAAGTCGCCCTCACTGCCTGGAAAAAGTTCGAAGACTTTGAACAGGGCAGCTCTTTCCTAAGCTGGGTTTGCACCATCGCCCGTTTCAAGGCACTCAGCTACCGCAGAAACAAGGCCAGAGATCGGCTTTGCTTTTCCGATGAGCTGATTGAGCTGATGGCCGAAGAAGGCATGACTGAAACCAATAGCCGTAAGCAAGAATACCGGGCTTTGGAAAAATGCCTCGCCAAGCTGTCCGAAAAACAACGACGCTGGATTATGATTTCCTATACACCCGGCCTCAGTGTAAAAGAAGAGGCAGAAAAAGCCGGGGTTAATCCCGGCACAATCTATATGCGAACAAACAGGATTCGAAAAGTCCTGTTCGATTGTATCAACCAAACCCTGAAAGCGACATGAGTTCCCTCCCTCCCGAACGAATGAAATGGCTGGAATCGTATTGTGACCAATCGATTTCACCGGAAGACTTTGCCCAACTCGAAGCAGCGCTGCTTGAATCAGAGGAATTCCGCGCCCAGGCCCGAACCTTTCTGGCCATGGACGCAAATCTGCATCAGGAAGCAGAAACCCTTCTCGATCTTGGAGAGAAATGGACGCCGCAGCCGGTGGTTGCGAAAAAGCCGGCTCTGCTCTCGCTCAGAATTCTGCTTCCTACAGCGGCATTGCTGTTTCTGTTTGGATTGTTTCTTGGCAGGTTTACTCCCAAATCGACAGCACAAATCGAAAAGGAAATCGCAGCAGCCGTTGACGACGGAGTAGCCGTGATTCGTGAAACGGTAAATTCCGTCTGGTCTGAAGATGGTCAATTGCAGAAAAATTCGATTCTCTCGCCAGGCCCGTATTCGCTGACTCAAGGGAGCGCTTTGTTGGAATGTTTCGATGGCACACAACTTCTGCTCTCCGCTCCGGTAACTTTTGACCTTATCTCTACTCACGAAGTGTATTGCCGCAGCGGCAAGGTTCGGGCTTTCGTTCCGCCTCAGGCAAGGGGCTTTAAACTAAAAGCCCCTCAGTTTGACCTGATTGACCTCGGAACCGAATTCGGCGTTGAAGTCGCAGCTAACGGCACCTCCAGCGTGCAGGTCTTTGACGGCGAAGTGGAATTGTTTTCTCCGGACAAACAAACTGACAAGCCCCTGCACAAGTTGCTGGGAGGCGCAGGCCTTGCCTTTTCCGAAACAGGAGAAACTGAATCAATTAACCTCAGCCCAGAAGGATTCCTTTCCTTTCAGGAACTTCACAAGCAAATCGACTCGAATTCCCGGCAGAAGAAAAAGAGCTGGGAAAGCTGGAATGATTCGGTCACGAAGCACCCAGAGCTTGTGGCCCACTACGACTTCGAAGCCAGAAGCCGAACGCTGATTGATCAAGGACCAGGAGGACATCATGGTGCCATTGTCAGCGCGAATTGGAGCCCAGGAAGGTTTTCCGGAAAAAGCGCTCTGGAATTCAACAGTCCCGCCGACCGGGTTCGGCTTGAGATTCCCGGTGAGTTTCAGGCCATGACTTTCTCCGCATGGGTCCGCATCGATTCTCACACCGATCGCAATCAGTCCATTCTTCTAACTGACAGCTACAAGGTAGGCTACCCGCATTGGCAGGTATCCCCGGAAGGCAATCTGAGACTCGGAGTTCGCCTTCCCTCTCCCGAGTGGGAT
>JAHDCN010000243.1 GCA_020629815.1 Verrucomicrobiota bacterium | reverse complement strand
ACATAGGCCGTTTGGTTGCCTGCCTTTTTGACGGCGGTAAATTGATTCCAGAGGAATTCTCCTTTTCGCCTCGGGATCTGATCAATTTTAGCACCATACATATTGTGCCAACTGAAGCCCGGGTAAACGACGGGCAGGTAGGTGATGTCATGTTGGTCGCACCATTTTTTGTCGGCCCGTTGATGTTGGATCAACTTTTCGTCTACTTTGTGGTAGCGCCCAATGCTCCAGGGGCTGATCACGTCGGCCAGACGTAAGACGGCGTGCAGTCGATCATCTTTGACCGCATCGCGATTTTGCTCCCGCCATCCATAGGGAACTCCGAGCATGATGCTCATGCCGCCCCAGTCCGGGTTGTGTTTTAATAAACGGATAAACCGTTCTGCGTCCTCGAGGGAATACGCGCGGTCGTCGTTGAAGCCAACTCCCCAAATGGCGACCAGGGGCTTGCCCTTGAACTGCAGATACGCGGAGTCATTCGGATCGGTGCCGAGCTGCATTCGGTTGCGGAGCATTTTCCAATCGCGCGCGAGGTATTCGAAGTCGCTACCCTTCCATCCTGAGAGATCATACATGAGGGTGTAGCAACGCCCATGGGCGATGGCGGCGTTGCGACAGTGAATGAGCTTTTGATTGTCAGCTTTTACGCGGGAGTAGGAACGATGATTTTTTCCGCCAAGCACGGCGAAGCGCTGAACAAAAGCACCATCGATGCCGTATTCCTTCATCCAGCGAAAATGTCGGTCTACGGTCTTTGGATGCAGCGAACTGAAAACGTGAGCGGTGCTGCCGTCGGCGTGGCGGAACGAAGTAGCAAATTTTTCCTCATCGGAAAATTCTGAGAGATCAGGCCAAAGATCGATGGAGCAGAATCCCGGTTCGAATTTTCCTTTCTTCGCGTAGTGGGAGAAGCCAAGGTCAGAGCCATCGCCTTCGGCCCGAAACCAACCCTGGTATCCAGTGACGACTCGACCTTTTAATCCTGTGGGTTTGTCGCGAGCGGTATCGTCCGCCTTTGCAGGCACAAGCACGGAGTAGGCGTCCTGCAGAGAAACGGGTTCCGCGATTGCCTGAGTAGACACGGCTAACCAGAATGAGGCAGCCGAATAAAAGAGGCGCTTGGTAGGGACCATACCCTGTTAGGTCGATGACCTAACCCTGTTGAGTCCATGACCCAACAGGGTTGGATCAGAAATTTACTGAGCTGCTTTGAGCAATTGCAGGTCGTGGATCGACCAGAACAGCCGATTCGATCCAGTCTGCGTAATCTTGACAAACTTGGCCTCCTGCTCTGGGAACTCGACGGTGATCTTGGAAGACTTCTCTTCTTTCTTTTTGATCTTGGTCCAGTTCTTGCCATCGACGGAGCATTCGATATCACAGCCGCGTGGGTAGTCATTTTTGGAACCGGCGGCATCAAGGATGACTCCGGCAATCTTGGTCGGTTCGGGCAATTCCACCTGGAACCACATTCCAGGAGCCATGCTCTTGCCGGTCGTGTAGCGGGTGCCGAGGTTACCGTCGATGGCTTTGCTGCAATCGCCTTCTTTGTGACTCGCGGTGAGTTTCCAATTGGTTCGATTGGGAATCACCTGTGGCACGCTGGCAAGCAGGGTGGCTTCGGTCCAGGGAGTCTTGCGGTCGGCATTCTCTTCGCGAATGCGCTTCACGTCGGCTTCAGTGAGAAAGCCTGCCTGATTGCCGAAGCTGTTTTTGATGTAGGAAAGAACGGACGCAACCCAGCGGTCACCGTTGGAGGCCATGGCGATCATTTCTCCTGGATAGGTCTTGCCTTCGACCGGACCAGTCAGGCCGTGAAGCACGACCTTTGGCGCGAGGTCGCGATGACCGTGAATGATCTCGGAACTAACGAGACTTGGCGCGAGGCGTAGGTCGTCGCCACCGGGGATGGGCATTCCTTTACCGTCGGATCCATGACAGGAGAAACAAAGTGCTCCGTAGATAGTTTTGCCTTCTTTGTAGAGAGACAACTGCTCGGGGCTGACTTTCGGTGTATCCTGATTGCCGCCGGAAATGATTTGGTTGCCGATGGCCTCGACGCCCTTGGCCTTGTTCTTCGACATGGTGTCGACTGCGTGGTCCTTGTATTCCGGGAACTTGAGCAGTCGAGCTGTGAGCATGGACTGAATCGCAACGTTCGCATCGGCGTCGCTGCCGAGGGCGATCATGTCAGCTTTGAGTGAATCGTCGCCTTCTTTGAAAAGTGTTTCGCTGGCGCGGAGAGCGGCACGGCGAACGGAAGCGTTTTCGTCCTTCATCTTGGCCCGGGCGAAATCCGCTGTCAGAGAACCGAGTCCTTCCAATGTCCAGATGGCATGCATCCGCGCGAGATCGCTTTTGCTGGTGTTGGCGATTTTTTCCAATGCGGGGGCTACTGATTGGTCCCCTTTGAGAATGAGAATCTTCTGTGCGGTATCCCGCCACCACCCGTTCGGGTTTTCGAGGTGTGCGACGAGTTGGGCAGGGGACTCGTTGAGCATGTTCGGCTTGGTGGTGTCACGCTCGAAGTCTTCATGCACCAGACGGTAGATTCGGCCGCGCTGGATATTTTTGGCGAAGCCGTATTCATCAATCACGCCGCGCAGGTAACTGCCGGGTTTAGTCCAGTTGCCCTGCTGAATGATGCCGCGATACATATCGACAATGTAGAGACAGCCATCCGGACCGTTGGTGATGTGCATGGCGCGGAAGTTGGGGTCGGTGGAGCGAATGAACTCAGTGCCAGGATCGGCGTTGGCGATGCGGGTGATCCCTTCTTCTACCTCAACAGTGCTGCGACGAATCAGGCGTCCGACTGGCTCGGAGAAAAACAACTGACCTCTCAGTTCTTCCGGCAGGCGGTCACCGCGGAAGATTCCTTCGCCACAGGTTGCGGTGAAGTGATTTAGTGTGTGATCGTCTTCGCGAAAGCGACGGGTGCCACCCTGCACGTCCGGGATCCCGACCAGGGGAAAGACTTCGCGGTAGTCGGCTGGCTGCTGATCCGGAACATTGAAGCCTCCGTAGACAATCGGTTGCTGAAAGTTCAGCGGGCCACGTTCACCGCCGGCATTCACAAACCAGGGCTTGCCGTGATCGTCCTGACAAAGCCCCCACTGACCGCCGTTGGGTGCAGTTGGTTCCTTATGGGCCAGTCCGTCCGGATTGTGGCGCATGCGGTAGGCGTTGTAGGTGGTGTAAATCCAGTTATCCATCGACCAGATCAGGCCACTGGGTTGGTGCTCCATATTTCCGCCGCGCGGGCCGCCTTCGAACCAAATTTTCTTTTCATCGGCCACGCCGTCGCCATCGGTGTCGCGGTAGGAGTAAATGTCGAGCGTGTTAGTTTCGCCGATCAGGACGCGATCATCGAGTGGCAAAACCATGCGAGGCAAAAGCAGGTTGTCGGCAAAGACGGAGTGCTTGTCCATTTTGCCATCGCCATTGGTGTCTTCGTGCAGGGAAACCCGGCTTTTTGGATCCTGTTCACCGGTGGCGTCGGCATCCTGCATGTAGGTGCGCATCTCGACCACGTAGAGGCGACCGTTGCCGTCGAAAGCGGAAACGACCGGCTCAGTGATGACTGGCTCGGTGACGACAGGCTCCAGACGGTAGCCTTCGGGAAGCTCAAATGTTTTCAGGCTGTCTTCGACTGACAGGTAGGGGAGACTGCCCGTTGGTTCATACATTTTAACGTTGTCCGCATAGATTGCGGTCGATGTGCAAACAGTCGCAGCCAGAAGTAAGGATTGCTTTTTCATACGCGTTATAGAGTCGCTATAAGGAAACTCCGAAATGATCACAAATCGGCCCGTTTTTCTTTACCAAAACTTATTTGTCAGCGCGCTGGAATCACCTGACGGGTAAACGTCAAAATTCCGTTTGCTAAGGCTTTGCTTTTAACCAGCGAAAGGCACCGAAGGCGGACCGCTGACTCCAGGTTTGGCGGCATACAGCCTTCCCGCACCTGACTCTTCCAGATTGGAAAATTGCCCGGTGGTAATGAAAAGAGTGTCCATTGATTCGCCGCCGAAAGCGCAGGAAGTAACGCCGCTTACAGGAAGGTCGATCTGCTCCAGAACTGTCGCTGTTTTAGGATCGATACAGCGCACGACGCTTCCGCGGCAGAAGGCAACCCAGAGATTATCATTGTTGTCGATACACATGCCATCCGGGGAACCTTCCCAATCGACTGTATCGACTGCAATCTGTTCGTTGGAAATTTCGCTGGTGTCGTTATTGAAATCAAAAACACGGATCTTCTTTGTCGGCGTGTCGATGTAATAAAAGACCTCGGCATCCGAAGACCAACAGAGTCCATTGGAGTTTGTTACACCGGGATACTTCAGGGTGAGATTCTTATCGGTATCGAGACAGTAGAGGCTCGCGTCGCCTTCCTTTTTTACCGTGCTGATCGTGCCGGCCCACAGGCGTCCGGTTGGATCGCACTTGCCGTCGTTGAAACGATTGTCCGGTTTTTTGTCCGGCTCGGGGTCAACCCATTGATTCTTTTCGCCAGTTTCCGGGTCGAAGCTGGAGATGCCATTATCGCCCCCCATAACCAGTCCGTTTCCGGAAGAGCGGGGCACTACAAGTCCCACACGTTCTCCTACGGACCACTCACGATCGGCTGCACTCACCGGATCATATTCGCGGATCTTGTGACCTTCGATATCGACAAAAAGTAATTTTTGACCAGTCCAGACTGGTCCTTCACCCCATTGAGAAACGCTGTTACCAGCTG
>JAHDCN010000242.1:3351-4761 GCA_020629815.1 Verrucomicrobiota bacterium | reverse complement strand
TAGCGAAGCATGTAGCCCATCTGAATAGCGACCTGATTCTTTGCGGCGATATCGTGAGCCTTGCGAAACGACTTAAGATCGATACCAGCTGGTTTGTCGAGATGGACGTGAAGGCCCTGTTCCACGCAGCGGGTGGTCGCCGGGACCAGATCAGGGATGTCCGTTTCGACTGCGACTGCTTTGAGTCCCTTTGTGTTGAAAAGTTGCTCTTCCGTAAGGCGGAGAATGCCCTCGTAGCGGTTTGCGTTTTTCTCCCAAAGAGCATCATCCGGCTCGACAATTCCAACGACTTCAAAAATCTCCGGAAACTTGCGGATCGCATCCATCTTTCCCGAAGCATGGGGATGACCGGTGCCGATTTGTCCGATTCGGATCTTGTTCTTACCTGTTTGGGCCTTAGAGGACTGGCCTAATCCGAGCAGGCTGACTCCTCCGGCAATCACGCTTCTACGCTTCCATTTTTCGCTCGGTTTTGTAGTGGCATTCATTTCACTGTTGAGGTCATAGTGAAACTTTATGAAGGAACTGTCGATTACGATTTATGAGCAATAACAACAAGGCGGGAGGTGGGTGCCTGATTTTATTTGGCACTGCGTTTGTGATGTTTGGCTTGCTGGCTTTGTTCATGCTGAATTTCATTTTGTTTCAGCCTGCTCAGCAGGCGAAGTCATGGATACCGACGCCGTGCGAAATCACAGAAGTCCGCGTCAACTTTCCGGAAACGGTGCCGGGGAGCAAAGACCCACCTTTTGAATTGTTGGTAAGCTACGATTACCAGTACGAAGGGAAGAGTTACACGGGAGATCGCTATTGGATTCGTCCAAAGAAAGAAGGAGATTTTGAAAAGCTTGCTCTATTACGGCGCGAGATCGTGAACAGCGACAAACCTCAGGTCTGTTTTGTAAACCCCGAGCAACCCGGCGAATCGATGCTGAATCGTGATCTGGGAACTTCACGATTATGGTTGTTGGGAGCACTGGTTCCGATGTTGATTGGCGCTCTGATTATTGTCGGTGGAATTCGGCAAATGAGAGGATCGCAGAAGGATAACAGTGGTGGGAAAAGTCCGTGGGTTGTCGGTGTAGTGGGGTTCATGTTTTTCTGTTTTGGGGTAGGCGCGGTGTATCCTCTGGGCATTCGTCCCATGCAGTTGGCGAAAGAAGCGGAGAGCTGGTCGGAGGTTCCCTGCGAAATCGTTTGGAGCCGGGTTACCACACGTAAGTCAAGTGGGGGCTCACGTCATGGTGGCAAGCACACCAGCAGCAAACCTACCTACAAAGAGGACATCTTTTACCGCTACCAGTTTGAAGGTCGGGAGTATCACAGCAATCGATACGGCGTGATTACTTTCAGTAGCAGTAATCGGGGAAATAAGAACAAGCTCGTCGCGAAGTATCCTGCCGGCAGTAA
>JAHDCN010000242.1:0-3251 GCA_020629815.1 Verrucomicrobiota bacterium | reverse complement strand
GAGATAGAAAGCCGGATCTTTTACTGTGGGGATCACTGGGTGTGGTCGCAGTCTCTTTCTTATTACCTGTGGTCTTTTCTTCTCTGCCTCTCTGGTTGAGCGGTTTCTGTCAAAGTGTCCAAAAATTACTGGGCCAAATGTGGTGGGGGATTGCTATCGGCATATTTGCCGTAGGAGTTCTTCACTTCGTTCCGGCTACGCTAGTGGGGAAATGGATTGGCAAGCGTAGCAATGCCAGCGGACTGGTGAGGGCAGTGTGTGCAGGTGTCTTGTTTGATGTCTGTAGTCATGGGGTGTTGATGATTAGTATGCAATTGTATAAGAAGGGCCTCAGCCTGGGGCAGACTGTCGCCTTTCTGATTGCCAGTCCCTGGAATTCTTTTTCTCTGACCTTTGTCTTGATTGCATTGGTTGGCTGGAAATGGGCGCTCAGTTTTTTGGCTCTCTCGCTCGTTATTGCATTGATCACAGGCTGGATCTTTTCTTTGCTGGAGAAGCGCGGAATTGTGCCTGCAAATCCGCATGCTTCTCAGCTGGAGGGGGCGATCGAATCTGGATTTTGGACGGGAATTCTACCGTTCTTGCGAAGTCCGAAAGGCTGGTTTCGTCTGGTTATTTTATCATTGAAAGAATCAAGAATAATCCTCCGCTGGATTTTTCTGGGAATAGTTCTGGCTGCCCTGATTCAAGCTCTAGTGCCTGCACAGCAGTTTGCTAACTGGTTCGGTCCGGGGCTTGCGGGGCTGTTTCTGACTTTGTTGGCTGCCACGGTTATTGAAGTCTGTTCCGAAGGCTCGAGTCCAATTGCGGCGGATTTGTTGAACCGCGCAGCGGCTCCGGGAAATGCTTTCACCTTTTTGATGGCAGGAGTAGCGACCGACTACACCGAAGTGATGGCTGTTCGCCAAACAACCCGTTCCTGGAAGGTTGCTTTGCTGATCCCTCTGCTAACGATTCCGCAGATCTTGCTACTGGCCTGGTGGCTGAACAGTCTCGGTTAGAGGGCCGTCGTCCTACTTGAAATACTTTTTCAGGATCGCTTTTTCCTCCGGCATCAAGGATTCGCGCCAGACGGCTTCACCGCCTTTGCCTTTCCCGGATATGGAGCCACCTGCCTGAGGGCCTGACTTGATCTCTTCGATGTCGTGTTCGGTTTCCCCCACAGCAAGCAGGTCCCCCGGAGTAGCCCGGGACAAATCGGGGTTGGAGACCTTCTCGATGTTGTTGGTTTTCAGATCAGATTCGTCACCGAAAAAAATCGGAGCGTCGCCCTTTCCTCTTTGGATGCCACCATTACCCGGCGCTCTTTGTTGCTCAGCGAGCCACTCTTCAAACTCTTTGTCACCTTCTCCCAGCTGAGGTAATCCTTCCATGCCTCCAAGCTTCTCGCCGTTCTCGGAAAGGCTTTTTCTTAGTTGATCCATCTGCTCTTTCGTCAGTTCATCCATCTTCATCTGAGAGAGCTGCTTGGGATCAATATTCTGCAGCTGCTGTAGTAATTCCTGATTCATCTCCAGCGAATTGGTCTCAAGGTTTTTCAACGATTCCTCGTATTCCTGCATCAGCATTTCTTTTGCGGATTCACTCAGTTGCGTGGAGTGGTTCTGTAACGCATTCAAATCCCTCTCGATCGTATTCATTTCCGAGGCAAGGTCGCGCAGGTCTTTGCCTAAAGATTCGCGCAAGGTATCAGTGGCCTCCATACTACTGTGACTGAACCACTCGCTTTCCGGTTGATTGCGAAGCTCTTTGATCTTTTCCCGCAGTTCTTCAATCGCTGCTTCTTCGATCAATTCCTCTTCTTCCAACGTATCGGCCCATTCCTCCATCTGTGCCCAGGCTCCGGGTTCATTCGGGGGAAGTTTGGCTGCCGCCTCGACTTTTACGATGGGAATATAAAGGGCAGCGACTATCATCGCGATGGCGAAGAGAAAAGGGGACAACACGACCGGCCATCTCCAACCCAATCCGAGTCGCTCTTTGTGGGCAGGTTTCATAACAGGCCATTTGCCAACTCCTGCCTGGGCCGATGAAAGAGAGTTTCTCAATTGCAATTTATCATCGAGCCGGACTAACCCTTCTTTTTGATTGATAAAGCGCTTTCTGGCCAGAAGGAAGGCGAGAAGAGACCCAATGACCAGAGCAATGGCGGCACCAACGCCGAGCATGAGACGGTCACTGGCTTTGCCATCAAAAAAAGTCCTGAGGCAGATAATGACCGTCGCCGCCAGAAGGCCAACCGCAATCATGATAGGGACCTGGCGATCAAGCCACCATCCGGTATTGACCTTTCGAGTCACCTGCCGAGCAAGCTTTTGCCAATCACTGTGATGGGAACCTGCCTCTGAACTCATGGCAAACGCTACGATACCGACTCAAAAAGTGCAAGAGGTGAGGGCTAGAACAATCGGCGAATCTCGGCTTGATTGCGATCTATCCAGTTGCTTAGCATCTCGGCTGAAATGGCGTTTCCTCCAGCTGCAACAACAGCGTCCTGTTCCATAATGTCATTTGTTGCAACCGTGATCTGGTAAGTTGATGCATACTTGATGGCGAGGCGCTCGATCACATCATCTGCGGTCTTGCCGCTACTGGTAAAAAAGATCTGAACGCCTTCCGATGAGCGTTCTTCGTTGATCTGATTTCCCCGGCCATCGAAAACAATGACAACTTTGGTGCCTGAAAAGCTATGATACTCACTGAGTATTCGGATCAGCTCCTGCTGAGCGGCGAAGGCATCACGCTTCAATAATTTTTTCAGCTCCGGCCAGGCATGAATGATGTTCTGGCCGTCTACCAACAAAAATGACGGCAGGGAATCTTCATTCCGTGCCGTCATCTCAAAATAGAAATTACTAGAAGGGTCCTACTCTTCTTCGCTTTTCGCGGCCTTCTTCGTTGCCGTCTTTTTCTTGGTCGCAGTCTTCTTTTTCGTAGCAGCTTTTTTCTTGGTAGCTGCTTTCTTTTTCGGAGCTGCCTCTGCTTTTTCTTCCGCAGCCGGTGCGCTCTCTTCTGCCTCTTCAGGCTTTGCCTCTTTCTTCGGCGCAGACTTCTTCGCGGGCTTGGACTTTTTGCTCAGTGCGATCTGAGACTTCACCAAATCCCTCTTCCGCTTCAGGTAGTTGCGGCGGCGGCGGCGTTTTTCGACTTTATTGTGTTGCTTACCCATGGCGTCATTTGGGTCCGGGATTGGATTTAGCCGGACGAGCACGTTTCTTAATGGCGAAAAGGCCCTGCTGCAAGCGGAAAAA
>JAHDCN010000241.1 GCA_020629815.1 Verrucomicrobiota bacterium | reverse complement strand
GGAAAAAAGAACTGTGGTATGTTTGCGCGGCCTATGGCGGATATCCAGAAACAAAGCGTAGTAATTGCAGACAGAGACTCAGATTTCCTGGACTGGGCAGAGAAGCATCTGGCTGCAGACTCTGTGGAAATCAACTCTACAGGGGATGCTGAGGAGGCGCTCAAACTTTTTGAAAGCAAGAACGCAGACTTGTTGATTGCGGACTTTCATCTGCAACCGATTGATGGCGTCGCTCTGCTAAAGAAAGTGCGGATGAATTTTCCGAACGCCATGGTGATTTTGACCGGGACAGTGTCGTCCACTAATGCAGTCATCGAGTCCATGCGATTAGGGGCTTTTGATGTTTTGCGAAAGGAATCAATCAACTTTGAGCTCAGACCCGTCGCCGAACGGGCTTTGCAGTCGGCGGAAGAGATGCGCAAAGCCAGCGAACGCTCCGAATCGGAACCTGTCAGCCCGCCACAGCCTTCCGGCGATATCATTATTGGGAGAAGCCCTGCAATGCAGGATGTATACAAGCTGATCGGTCGGGTCGCGCGGGCCGATGCACCCGTCCTTATAACCGGAGAAAGTGGTGTGGGAAAAGAAGTGGTTTCCAACGCGATCCACCAGTTCTCCAGGCGGGCTAAGAACGAATATGTCGCCATCAACTGTGCCGCAATCCCAAGCAACCTTCTGGAAAGCGAATTGTTCGGGCATGAGAAGGGTTCATTTACCGGCGCTACCAGCCAGCGAATCGGACGGTTCGAACAATGCGACAAAGGCACCTTGTTTCTTGATGAAATCGGAGACATGCCTCTCGAAGTGCAAAGCAAATTATTGCGGGTCCTGCAAAGCGGAGAGTTCTCACGCGTGGGCGGAAATCAGACCTTGCAAAGCGACGTCAGAATCCTTGCTGCGACCAATAAGCGACTGGAAGAAGAGGTGGAAGAAGGGACCTTTCGCGAAGATTTGTTTTACCGACTGAATGTCGTTAGAATTCATATTCCACCGCTGCGCCGTCGGGTGGAGGACGTCGGTCTTTTAGCCGAGCACTTTTTGCAACGCCAAACACAAAAGGGCAACATGCGGGCGATGCAGTTTTCCCGTGAAGCGATTCAGTCTTTAGAGGGCTATCACTGGCCAGGCAATGTGAGAGAACTGGAGAACCTGATTCAACGAGCCTGCGTACTCGCGTCGGGCAATGTTCTACTACCGGATGACCTACCTTTTGATTCAGAGTCCCAAAAGTCGAACGGAGACCAAAAGCTGCGACGTGCTGCCAACAGTTTTCTTCAGCTAGCTACTGAGGAGAATTCAGCAGCTCTGGAAGTGGCCGAGAAAGAAATCATAGCTGCCGCGATGGACCTGTTCGATTCCGATGAGGAGAAAGCAGCCAAAACTCTCGGACTGACGGCGGCCACTTTGAAAAAGAAACTGGCGTAGAGTCACGCTCAGTTTTCCAACACGGGCAAAACCCTCGCAGGCGCAAACATCGATTTACTCGATTTTTGCATCGTAATTAGTTATTTTTCGTGATGATTCGGTTGGACTATTATTTCGATGAACAAAACGGAGCGTCCCAACAAAGATGCTTCGATTTGTTTATATTTATAGAAATTATAGTAAAGTATTCAAATGGAACCGTTCATTATCCTTCTCTTACTCATCGTCATTCTGATGGTAGGAATCAACCTCGCCCGGACTGGGAAACTGGAAGAGCAGTTGCGAAATCTCGAAGCGAAAGAGCCTGTTAGATCTAGTGACAGAGAGACTACCCCAATCGCACCTGGCCTTTCGAAGGAAAAGGTATCCGTTGAAGCTCTCGAACAAAAAGGTATTGCCGTTGAAGCGGAAACGGATGAGAAGCCTTCCAGCCCACCGCCTTTACCAGTAATGGAGGAGCCATTACCGGCGTTTCAAAGTCTCCAACAACCAAAAGAAGATTCGGTTTCCAGGGACCTGGCCTCAGTCTCGAGGAGCGCGAAATCCACTCCGCCGCCTCTTCCTGCTCGCGAGCCATCTCGTTTTGAGACCGCTGCAAAAGACGCTCTTCGTAAGATTTGGAACTGGCTGGTAGTCGGTGAAGAGCATCGTCCAGAAGGGGTGACCATGGAATATGCCATTGCCTCCACCTGGCTGGCCAGAGTGGGTGTCCTGATTCTGATTGTCGGAATTGGATTCCTCCTGAACTACACGATCGAAAAGGGGTATCTCGGACCGGTCGCAAAAGTGGGTGTTTTCATTGCCGGGGGTATTGGACTTTTGCTTTGGGGAATTAAGCTCCTCAAAGGACAATACAGCCTGCTCGGTCAGGCGTTGAGTGGTGCCGGGTTTGCTACCTTGTATCTCAGCTTTTTCACAGCGCATAGTGAACAAATCCTTTCTTTTGTGCCGGCCTTCGGAGCAATGGCAGTAGTCACTTTACTCGCGGGGCTCCTCGCGTTGCGACTGGACTCCCTCCTGATAGCAATTCTTGGAATAGTCGGTGGCTATCTTACTCCGATTCTGATTAAGAGCGATTCCGTCAGTGAGGTGGGTCTTTTCACTTACCTACTGATACTTGGTTCAGGGGTCCTGTTCATTTCCATTCGAAAAGACTGGCGACTACTTCACTACCTTGCGTTCTTCGGAACGACCACTCTGTTTGGCCTTGCTGTCGAGAACCGAGTATCAGAACAGAACTTTGCGCTCTATCTCGGCTTCGCGGTCGCGTTCTTCCTTTTGTTTTCCACGGTAACGTTCATTTACCATCTCGTGAACGGTAAAAAGTCTACGCTTCTCGAGCTATCATTCCTTTTCCTGAACGCCATCGCCTTCCTGGTTTTCAGTAACTACTTTATCGATGAAATATACGGGCAAAAAGCATTCGCTTTTGTCACTCTCGGGCTGGCTCTGTTCTATGGCCTGCATGTCTATCTCTTCAAACAAAGAAAGATTGAAGACAGGGGGCTGCTCTACAGCTTCACCGGATTGGTCGTATTTTTTGTGGCGATCACCGTGCCATTGATGCTGTCGAAAGACTGGATTGCCTGTGCGTGGGCGATTCAAGCCTTCGTCATGTTGTGGATCTCGTCCCGACTGGGTAGCAGTTTTCTGCGTAGTTCCGCTTTGATAATTTATGCCGTTGTCTTCCTGCGCTTTCTATTTTTCGATCTTCCGTTCCATTTCGAAAGTCCGGCGGAGTTATCCGGTTGGGGAGCTTACTTGAAAGGGCTTTTGGAGCGTTGCTTTGTATTTGTCGTTCCCGTGGCATCATTTTTCCTGGGAGCTCGATATTTCGGTGGTGGCATCTTTCGTGACAATCCCGATGATACCCGAAAACGCAGTTGGGCGACTCGGGTTCTGTTCTGGCTCGCTGTGGCGATGGGCTTTGTCTACCTGAATGCCGAAGCAGGTCTAGGTTTTGGCAACCTTTTGCCTTCCTGGGAAAATCCGGTCATCACTTTGGTGTGGATTGGAATGGCGGCCGTGTTTCTTATTGCCCGCTTTCGAGGCGCTAGCATGGCATCAACCGTGTTTCTCTGGTTGTTCCTTACTGCCACAATTCTGAAGGTATTTTTCTTCGACCAAAGTCGCTGGTTCACCAGTGGTGATTTTGACTTTGCAATGACCGGCGCAAAAGGATTCTTCGTTCGTCTGGTGGACTTTGGTGCACTGATTGGATTTCTCGTCGGTGCTTCGGTGCTTTGCTTTCAGAATAGCAAGCATCGCAGCCTCGGTAAAGTAATGGGCTATCTCGGGCTAGCGTTGTTCTTTTTCTACTCCTCACTCGAGCTATGGACCGCGCTGACCCACGGCCTTCCGAAATTCCAATACGGGGGAATCTCGGTCTACTGGGGTATCTTTGCGCTAGGACTTCTAACCGCCGGCATCTTGAAAAAGATTAGCGGACTACGGGGCGTAGCACTTGGTCTGTTGGCGATTGTGGTCGGTAAGATCTTTTTTATCGACCTCGCCGACCTCGACCAGTTCTATCGCATCATCGCGTTTGTCGTTCTTGGTGTCGTAGTGCTGATCAGCGCATTTGTATACCTGAAGTTCCGGTCTTCATTCGAGACCGGATCAGAAGACCAACAAGTCGCAGGTGTGAACTAGATATGGATCGCGTGCCCGGAAGCGGCGTGAGTCGCTTCGTGGATGGCCTCAGCCAATGTCGGATGCGCGTGAATCGTATTTTCGATTTCCTCGTGGGTGGCCTCGAGTTTCATAGCGAGCCCCATCTCGGCGATCAACTCGGTTGCACCGGCACCAATAATGTGAGCACCAAGGATTTCACCGTATTGCTTGTCGAAAATGATTTTCACAAAACCTTCTGAATCGGCAACAGCCAGGGCACGGCCACTCGCTTGAAAAGGAAATTTTCCGACGCGGTAGTCGAGTCCCTGTTCTTTGCACTTCTCTTCGGTAAGACCAATGGAAGCAACTTCCGGATGGCAGTAGGTACAACCTGGGAACACATCGACCTTCTTGGGCTGGAAATCTTCATCGAACATTCCCTCGACCGCTTGCACGGCCTCATAACTGGCTACGTGCGCCAGCCATGGTGGACCGATGATATCACCCGCCGCATAGACATTGGAAACGCTGGTTTGGTAGCGGTCATCGGTAACGATGTAACCGCGCTCCAATTTCAGCTGTTCAGAATTGTTTGGCAACACCGGCGCAACGCCGACGGCTACCAGGCAAAGCTCAGACTTCACCTTCTCCGACTTTCCACCCTCTGCAGGTTCAAGCGTCAGTTCGACGCCCGATTTCATCACCTTGGCTTCGGTGGTTTTGG
>JAHDCN010000240.1 GCA_020629815.1 Verrucomicrobiota bacterium | reverse complement strand
AAGCCGAAGCCGAAGCCGAAGCCGAAGCCGAAGCCGAAGCCGAAGCCGAAGAAGTGGTCGTTGTTGTTCCAGATACCCCACCAACACCTCCGCCACCTGCGATCAAAATGGTGGGAGATAGCTCTCCGAAGCCACCACCGACAGTTGGACCTGCGATTCCTAAAAAGCCGCCAGCGATTCCGCCTGTTGTCCCGAAGAAGCCGCCGGTGATCGAACCAGTGGAACCCAAGAAATTCCGGCCGCCGGAGGATTTATAGATTTCTCTGAACAAATTCAGAAAACAAAAAAGGGAACCGGCCGCAGCCAGTTCCCTTTCTTTTTGGAATTGTTTTAGAAACTCTGGACCTTAGCCTAGTTTCCAGTCTCCACGGTAGGGGAGGGCCATCAGCTTTTCCTGAGCGGAATCGTCTCCGACGACTTTCTCATTTTTCGGATCCCATTTGATCTTGCGATCGAGAGCGTGAGCAACGTAGGCGATGTGGCCCGGAGTGATGGAACGATGACCGTTTTCAGCCGGAGCAATCGTCTCTTTGCGGTTCTTGCAGCAATCAACAAAGTTCCGTTGGTGCCCCGGGTTCTTGTAGGTCTTCCAGTCGCCAGCCACAAAGCCGTCCTTGGCCCACTCTTCGTTGGAAGCGGTGAGTTTGCCACGAGTCACGTGAACCCAGCCGTCTTCGCCGATCCATTTGGATCCCATTGGATTGCGTGAAGAAATTACCACTTCGATATCGCCTTCATACATGGAGTGAACGTCGTAATCGACTGGTGAGTCGTAGACATCCGTCGCGTAAGTCCAGTTCTTGGCTTCAACGGAAATGGGCCCGCTGTTTTCCATACCAAGACCCCAGTGGGCGATGTCGTTGTGGTGACCGATCCAGTCCATCAGCTGACCGCCACCAAAGTTGAGGTGCCAGCGCCAGTTCCAGTGACAACGACATTCCATGTAGTCGATGAGCTCGTTAGGACCACAGTAGAAGTCGTAGTCCAAAGTTTTCGGCGGATCAGTTACCGTGGGATCCCCTTGGGCTTCTGTCTTGCCTTTTGGTAAACCAACTTCGACTTTCTTCACTTTTCCGATCAGTCCGTTGCGAACGATCTCGACCGCCTGCTGAAACTTTTTATCGGAACGCTGCTGGGAACCTACCTGAAAAATCGCCTTCTGTTTGGCAACCTCACGGTGAATCGCATGACCTTCGGCATACTTCTGAGTGATCGGTTTCTCGCAGTAGATATCCTTCCCGGCTTTCAGAGCTTGCATGGTGATGATGCCGTGCCAGTGATCCGGAGTCGCAACCTGAACCGCGTCAATATCGTCGCGGGCAATCAACTCACGAAAGTCTTCATAAGCGTGGCAGCCCTTAAAGTTACCAGAGTCCTTTTTCTTGGCGTAAGCATTCTCCATCGCCTGCTTACCGGGAGTCCGACCGTAGTCGCGAGTGCGCTTATTATTTTTCTTATCGGTGACACGGAAGTGGTGATCGTCTACATCACAGACCGCAATGCCCTGCACATCGTCGTGATTGAGAAATGCCTCCATAACGCCGATGCCGCGATTGCCGAGGCCGACAAAGCCCATATTGATTCGGTTGGACGGGGCGTTCTGCCCCAACACCGAAGCGGGAATAATCGTAGGGGCACCGACGACTGCCGCCGCCTTGCCCATGAATTTTCTTCGTGACTGGTTTTTCTTCATAAAAATCAAATCGGAATGAGTTGGATGATTATGGAAACGGATTTTCCTAACAAACTCCAGAGGAATCAGCGGAAAATCGCGTAGGGAAAAGGTTGGTAAGGTAGTTGTTTATCTACGCAAGGTAAAGGTGGTGGCGTTATCGTTTTGCATTTCCACGGACCTCTTTGATAAATCAAACGATGCAGGCGGTGGCCTTCTTTCCGGCTGATGGAGGGATGCCGCCGAAGTTCGAAGTGTTGCGCAATGATGTGAATTGGCCGTAGGATATTTTTATGAGGATACAGAGAGAAAGGTCGAGAATAACTGCTAGCATCGATTGAATCAGAGAGTGGAAAAGAGAAAATGGAAGGACTACTTTTAGTGCTGCTGATCTTTGCCGGAACAGCGGTTGTTGATTTCTGCGCAGTTTTTCTCTCCGCTCTCCTTTTGCCGGTGGAGTTACTTTTGGTTCTTCTTTTCTCACAAAGAAGAAGCCGAAATAGGCGAGCTCGATCTCCTCAGCATGCACCGCACAGAGCGTCCCCTGATCCTCCGATTACAATCGGTCCACACCAGCGAGTTCCACATTTTCGAAAGCTACTTCGCATTTTCTCTGTGATTGGTGGACTGCTTTGTCTGATTCTGCTTACAATCAATTTGTTCTTTTTTGAGCCGGTAGTGGATCGAGTGCTTTCGGCAGTTCTTACCAAGAAAGGAATTGAAGTGAAGCACAAGGGGGTGGAAGGAAATTTCTTCACCGGTCGGATCTCTTTCTCGGATTTGGAATTAGCAGGAAAGGATTGGGAGGTGCATGCCGATTCGGTTTTGCTCGATTTTCGTCTTCTCTCCGCTTTTTCTTCGCGTAAAGCCTTTGATGAAGTCAGGGTGAAAGGATTCAGAGGGAATGCCGTTCTCGCTTCAAATCCCAGAAGCAATTCGACAAAGAAAAACGGAAGTCGCAATCCCGCTTTCACGATTCAAAAACTGACTGTTGAGGATGCAGAAATGGCAATGCGTGGAACGGAATCCAGTGATCCGCCGCCAATTCGTTCGATTCAAATCAAATCGCTGGATTCAGCGGGATTCCGCACTCGTTATGCCCCGTTCTATCTGTTTTTTCGGTCAAACATTGTGGGTTCTGTCAACGGGCAGCCTCTGTCAGTGAAGATGGAAAACAAAAAGGGCCTTGGCAGAAAAACTGTATGGAAGGTGGAACGATTGCCGGTGGCAATATTTCACGGCTACGGAAAACTCTTTGATATGATAGAGAAGGGAAGCGTTACGCTGGATGTGGAGGATGATTGGAAGATCGGCGAGCGTTTTGAAACCGACATGAACTGGAATCTCACATTCCATGATCTAGAAATGAACCCGGGACGGGAATCGGTGCTTTCCCGGGCTGTCGCCGATTTTTTTAACGAAGCTGAAAGTCCGGTGATGGTCGGCTTTTCGCTAAAAATCGATCCGGAAAATTTTGAAGGCAGTGCCAGTGATGCAGCGCAAGAACTGTACCGAGGTGTTTCGTCAGGGGTGGTGAGTGAAATCGCAAAAAATAGAGGTGTCGAAACCGAGGTGATTCAGTCCGGGAAAGAGAAGCTGATTGAAGCAGGAAAAAATTATCTGGACCGTATCAGGAAATGAGGCTGCCTCCAAAATAAGATCCGCCTTTAAGAATCACCGCAAATTTTTCAGGTGCTCGATCAAAGCCTGTCGGTCCTCTTCTTTCAACAATCCCTGAAACTCCATTTTCGTCCCGGGGGAAAATTTCTTCGGGCTGGCGAGGAATTCATCCAGAAGCTCCGGAGTCCATTTTCGGTGTTGTTTGCCAACTGCTTTGAGCGCATCGGAAAATTCGAAATGGGGTGCGGACGCAATGGGTCGATCCCACATATCGTCAAGACTGGGGGCGGGGAGACCTTGACGATGTTGGCCGGGAGCGCCGTGACATCCGGAGCAAAGGATGGCCAAGGTTCGACCGCGTTCGGCCATGTCCATCTGGGCGACTTGTGAGTCATCGAGCACGTATTCGCCACGCATCTTCATCGCGGCAGTGAGCTGCTCTTCGGTCATGGAGGCGCGGATCTTGCGATAGGCTTCTGCTTCGATACGCGCAGCTTCGGCTTCGAGCTGGCCCATCGTCCGGGCGAGATCGTCCGCCTGGTTCTCGTCAAAGGAATCGGAGTCGGTCCGAAGAAGGTGAAGCTGATTGAGAAACTGGTGTCGAACCGATAAAAAATCCTTCACCACCGGGAGCTGAATCTCGATTGCATCGTTGATGAAATCTCGCTGCGTGTTGTCCAGCAAGGCAAAGAAGTCCTTGGCGATTTTTCCCCGGTTTGCGGCATGACCGCTCTTGTGACGAATGGAGACAAAACCAAAGAACTGCGCGGGTTGTCCGATGGGAATGATTTCGTTGTCTTCCGGTTTTCCAGTGAGCCAGGAAAAGGCCTTGGCGTAGATGTCTTCCAGTTGCTTGAGGTCGTCGCGTTCGAGACCGTTCGCTTCGATCCGAAGCTTGCTGCCGCTTTTCCCGGCGCTTTCCGGATCAGCTCGCCAATCAGTCAGTTTTTCTTTTTGAGAGGGAAGGAGGGAATCTTCCAGCCCGGCAAAGGCTTTTGCTTCGATGATTGCAACTCTCGCATTCAGGATCGAGAATTGCTGGCTGATGCTTTGTAATTCGGGGCGGGCGATTGGTTCTCCCGTGTACAGGTGATCCTCTAAAGCAGTCAGCAAGTCATCCCGCACCGCCCACCACTCGGTAAGAACCGGTTTCTGGGCCTTGGCGGCTTTTACCATGATCTCCTTCTGCTGGTCGGAAGCCATGGCGTACACGGCCCGGCCGAGCGTGCCCCGATTCGCGGCGCGACCGCTTTGGTAGCGAAGAGCCACGAAGCCGAAGAACTGCGCGTTCTTTCCGACCGATAGTTTCTCGTTGTCTGCGGGGGAGCCAGTAATCCAGGTGAAAGCTTTGGATGCCATGGCAGCCTGCAATTCCTTTTCGCCGCGCAGGCCGCTGTATTCTTCTGCGGTCCAAGTATCAGTGTCCTTGGCGTTGGGCTTGTTTTTCTTTTTCTTCCCGCCCTGGCTCAATCCACTTTCCATG
>JAHDCN010000239.1 GCA_020629815.1 Verrucomicrobiota bacterium | reverse complement strand
GGTCCAAGGGGGCAGACTTCTCCCCATCCGGATATTCCCGCATCGGTATCCACCCTGACTACCGTACTGTCGAATACAGAGACGCTTTTCCCTCCTGACCAATGATAGCTGCCTTCGCTTAGTGGAAGGTCGATCTGGTAGACAGCAATCTTCGTGATGTTCATTCGGACGGACCCTGCCATGATCCGGAGCCGAGGACAATATCAAAGGCTGGAGATTGCATGGGGCAGGGTAGTTTGTAGATTGGTTGTTCTATGTTCTATCCTCGGATCAGCGCTCCTGATTTGCAGTGTCGTGAGACGATGGCGGCCATTTACCAGGCGAAGCAGACTTTCTACTGGGCGGATGACTGGTCGCCCGAATTCTACATTGCACTGGCGAGAGCGGGGTTTATATCGGTTTCGCTCGACGGAGGGAGTGAGAACATCGGGCAACTTCTGCTTCCGGAGATGCAGGATGCGTATGCCGTTTTGGATTGGGAAAACCTGCACATGTCCCGGTCGATGAAACGTTGGATGCGGAGCGACGATTTTAGCGAGCTGGATTTGCAATTGGTTTTAGGCTGTTCGCTATCTCTGGTTCTGGACGGGATTGTCCGCTCACACGGTGAGGAAAATTGGCTATACGGAAAATATGAGCGCTTGCTGCGGGAGATCGCTCAGAGGGATTGGGAGAACTTTGAGTTGGTATCAGTCGGACTGAAACGTCCCGATGGCACTCTGGCAGGTGGTGAGATTGGGTATCGGGTCGGTCGGGTCTACACCAGTTTGACCGGGTTCTTTGACCGGAGTGATTCGCGTCTGAAGCATGCGGGTAAGCTGCAGCTTTGTTTGCTTGCGGAATACCTTCGCAACAGAAGGATGGCTTTCTGGAATCTCGGTCATCCGTATATGCAGTACAAAAAGGATTTAGGGGCAAAAATTCTGCCGCGAGGTGAATTCCTGCGTCGATGGATACCAGCAGTAAAAGATAATTTTCCGGAGAAAAAATGAAACGATCCTGACGATCAAGATAAATTTATTTTTTGGAAATAAATTATTCTTTTGTCAGTTTTTCTTTTTATAAAGATTATATTTCAAACTTGTTGATTTTAAAATAATCACCCGAGACAGTTACGTTATCATGGTTGAAGTGACTCCAGACACGGGAGTTGCGTCTGTTACGACACCTACGTGATTGTCATGAGAATTGTCCTCATCATTATAGCATTTTTCCTCCTCTGGTTTGGGGCCGGTAAGACGGCTCGTTACTTTTACAAAGACTACGCGGAAGCTCGTCTAACCAAACAAACCAATCTTCTTCTCAAACGAATTGGTGAACCCGATGTCGCGGTGAAGTACGATCATTTGATCGCCAAAGCCGAAGGATTCGTCGAGACCGATCAGGGAAAATCCATTGCCGTTGATTCCATTGACACCAGGGTTCACGGAGCCTATGTCTATGGTGATGCGATCAAGGTCGTTCCAAGGACACCATGTGAAGTTGTTGCTACCGTTGATCGTGGTTCCGGTTTGATTACTCTGACCGGTCTGGTGCCGGATGAACCTTTGAAAGAAGCTGTCGGTGCAGCAGCTGCTGAGACTCCCGGAGTTCAGGCGGTTGAGAATCAGTTGGAGATCGGCAGCCGTATGCTTGAGCCGACCTGGCGGGAAACAGCTCCTCCTTACCTCACGGGATTCTTTAGCGTGGATGGAGCAGCAAAGATGTCCCTTTTGGGAGAAAAACTCACCTTGGAAGGAACTGTTGATACCGATGAAATTAAGAAAGGTCTGACCGATCCAGCAGGAGAGGTTGTGGTCGAGGTCGAGGATTTGATTCAAGTGGCTCCGCCTATGCCTGCGACTTTTCTGGCTCAGCGCTCCGGAGACAACATTGTTGTAACTGGAGTTTTGCCTAACACCACCATTCGGGATGCTCTGGTCAGTGCGGTTCGTACGTCGAACCCCGGGAAGAATATCTCAGATAGAACGGAGATCGGTTCTCGTTTGATCGATCCCTGGTGGCCATCTCCAGCCTCCCAATACATCCCTCGGTTTTTCCAAGGAACGATCGGCGATGCTCTTGTAGCCTACGACGCAAACGCAGTTCGCATTGAGGGAACTGTTGCTGACGACGCGACATCCCGGGCAATGATTGCTGGAGCTGGTTCCGGGATGCCGACCACTTTTGCCCTGAAGCCGGCTCTGAAGGTTTTGCCACCACCGCCGAACGCCCTGATTACCGGTGGTTTTGACGCTCAGGGGCAATTGGTGGTTTCCGGAAATGTTGCTGATGCAGGAACCAAGAACGACGTGCTTAACGCAGTGCGTGCTGCCAACCTGGGGACTAACGTTGTGGATCAGCTTCAGATTGAGCCAAAAACAATCAATCCCAATTGGTTGGCGAATCCCGCAGCATTCCTGTCCGAGTATATGAACCTCACTGAGGCAGAGGCTTTCGAGCTGCGACCGCGTTCTTTTCTTATTCGAGGAAACGTGAAAAGCGACCAGATCAAAATGGACCTTGGTCAAAAAGCGGCTGCAATCATTGGATCTCAGGGGGTTTTGAGCAACGAACTCGTGGTGATGGCACCTCCTCCGACAGAAGTCCTCGCCGTCCGCTTCAAAGAGACCGCCGTGTATTTTGATACCGCCAGTTCCGTGGTGAAGGCAGCCGAAGCACCCAAAGTCGAAGAGATGGCCAATGCCATTAAGGAAGCGGGTGGAGACTACGTTCTCACCGTGGGGGGCTACGCAGACCAGCGAGGTAATGCCGACTACAATCGCCGACTCAGCCTTGATCGGGCCAATGCCGTTCGTGACCGCCTGATCGGTCTCGGGATTCCAGCGGAGCGCCTCACGGTAGAATTTTTCGGAGAAGACGTTTCCGAGTGGAACGCAGACGATCTTTGGAAAGCCCGACGTGTCGAGCTTTCTCTGAAGAAGACCGAAGAATAAACAATTTTCCCTAATCACCTCTATATCTAAACACCGACGCAAATGACAACGATGTTGACTGTAACCAATGCGATCCTCGCAAATTCGGCCTCATCCAATTTCACCAAAGTGGCTTTTATCGCCCTCTTTTTGGCAGGGATACTGTTCCTGCTGGTTGGGGTCTGGCTGGGCTGGATGATCTGGAAGGGCTACCGTGAAGAAGCGGAGCGTATCGAAAAAGAAAATCGCCGTATGATCGAGGACCACGAGTTGCGCGAGCGCAATTTCAAAGGACACAAAGATCGTGCAACCGGAATCGCAAAAGAGGAACCCAAAGCCGTAGAGGTTGCTCCGGAAGACTAATCAAACCGTAAACCTGAACCGTTTTTCGTAACAAATGACTATTGATATTACTGCTGCAACTTTCCTCGCACAGGTAAGCCCGATCGAGCACGGCCAAAAGGTCACTACCTTTTTGTTCTGGATTCTCCCTATCGGTCTTTTCGTCCTGGGAATGCTTCTTCTGGGGCTCTGGCTTGCGCACTGGATTTGGGCTAAATATGCCGAGCGTGTTCGCCTCGGTTACGCACAGAGTGGAAAGCTCTCCGGTCGTCTGAACGCTCTGGTCGATGATCAGAACGATCTGTTGAACAACATCCATTCCCGCTTTGATGCTGAGCGCAAAGACTGGCGCCTCAAGCTTGGCGAGAGGGACGATAAGATTTCCGGTCTTGCGGGTAAACTTACCGATGCGAACGACTCCATTAACAAGTTGAAAATCGATTTGTCCGACAAGGCTGCAAAGATCGGTGATCTCAACATTGGCATGACGAATCTTCGCAACGAGAAAGATGATGAGATTGAAAAACTGCTCGCCAAACTAAAGAAGCAGGAAGAACTGCTCGCGCGGATCAAGGAACTCGAAGCTACTCTGAAGAAGCGTGACACGGAGATCATTTCCCTGAAAAAGAATCACGATGAAGAGGTCATTAAGCTGAAGCAGGGATACGAAACCGAAATCATTGAGCTCAAAGAGAAATTGCGTCGAGTAGGCGAGCTGGAACTGAAAATTTCCAACCTGGAAAAACGCATTGTCGAACTTCAGGAAATCATCGCCAAACGCGAAGCGGAGATCGAAGAACTTCGCCGCCGTCTGCAGGAAAAAGGTGACCTCGAGATTAAGCTGGGCGACATGCAGGCCAACCTCGGAAATCGCGAAGGCGAAATCGAAGGGCTGCGTCTCGATCTGCAAAACAAAGGTGACCTCGAGCGGAAATTGCTTGAGCTGGAAGGCTTCGTTCGTGATCGTGATACTAACATTGAGCGACTCAATGCGGAGGTATCCCACAAAGACGAACTCGAGGCTCGCATCCGCGAACTGGAAAGCCTGTTGGGTGAGCGCAACGGCGAGTTGGAAAAACTCCGGTTCGATATCGCCACCAAAGGTGATCTGGAAGGCCGTATCATCGATCTTGAGGAGCAACTCAGCGGTCGCACTAATGAACTGGATGGACTCCGGGTTGAGTTATCCAACAAAGGTGACCTCGAAGGGCGTCTTGCTTACTTTGAGACTCAGGTTCAAAACAAAGACGACGAGATTGGTGGGCTTCGTTCCGATCTTTCGGCCAAAGTCGATCTGGAGGCTCGAATTGGAGAACTTGAAGGGCAGCTTAGCGCCCGTCACGTTGAGATTCGCACCTTGCGTGCCGATTTGGATGCCAAAGGCGATTTGAATCGCCGAATTGGTGAACTTGAAGCAACGCTCGAAGTGCGAAATGGAGAAATCGAACGTCTTCGCTCCCGCGCTGCGGACTACGCTGGACTCGATGAATTGCGTCTGACACTGGGCAGCCGCACTGAGGAACGAGATA
>JAHDCN010000238.1 GCA_020629815.1 Verrucomicrobiota bacterium | reverse complement strand
ATCCCGTGCAAACAGGCGGGAAAAAGCCTTTTCTGAAAGGCGGTTAGCGTGTAGATTTCCCAGCCCGCTCCTGCGGATCAGGATCTAACACAAGGACCCTTTTCTATGTCCCGACTCAACTCTTCTTTTACGCCAAGACGCTTTCTTTCTTTTTTCCTCCTATCCGCTCTGCTTCTCACGAAACCGTTGATAGCCCAACAGGAAAAAGAGAAGACATTTTCTACCAGAGCCCACGGAGATACCGCCCTCACAGTAGTGAACATGCTGGAGGAGGAACACTACCTTCGCGAAGGATTCGACAACGATATGTCCAACAGGGTGCTCGATACTTACCTCGAGATGCTCGACTACAGTCGAATCTACTTCACGAAAGAAGATATCGACCGCTTCAATAAAGAGTATCGCGAGAACATCGACGATCAGGTTCGCAATCAACTGATACTAGCAGCTTACGATATTTACTCTGTTTACGAGAAACGAGTCCGCTCCCGAGTTGAGCTGGCCAAGAAACTGATCAACGACAACAACTTCAGTTTTGATTCCGACCGCACGATCATGATTTCACGGAAGGAAGCGGACTGGGCCAAAGCTGGCGAAGAACACGACCAACTCTGGCGCAATCTGATCGAAGGTGACTTGCTTCGCGAAAGCATCCTCGACGAAGCCAGTAAACGGGAAGAGGAGAAACGTAAAGCCGAAGGCAAAGAACCACGGAAGAAAACCGACATCGAGAAAACCTCGCCGCAGGAACGAATCACCAAGCGATACGACCGTATTCTCAAGAGCGTTTCGGAAAACGAAACCGAAGACGTGGCAACATTTTTCATCAAGGCTATTTCGAGGGCCTACGATCCTCACTCAGAGTATTACTCTCAGTCCCAATACGAAAATTTCCAAATAGGAATGAACAAGTCCCTCACCGGTATCGGAGCGATGCTGCAAAAGGATGAAGAGAATGGCGGAGCTACAGTTGAAGGTCTGGTTGTCGGTGGCCCCGCATTTAAAGACGGCGAACTCGAAGTGAAAGACCGGGTAGTGGGCGTAGGTCAGGGCGATGATGGCAAGATCGAAGACGTCGTAACGGAAGACTTGTCCGATATCGTAGATATGATCCGTGGGGAAAAGGGCACCGTCGTCCGATTGAAGGTGCGCCCAAAGTCAAACCCGGAACAAACCAAAATTGTTGATATCACTCGCGACAAAGTTGATTTGAAAGACAGCCTTGCTACCGCAGATCTGATTATTACAAAAGACCCGGAAGGCAATGAGCAGAAGATCGGCTGGATTCAGCTGCTTTCCTTTTACAGCGACATGGGTGGCGGACAAGTCAGCACAACGACAGATGTTCAACGTCTTCTGGTTCGTTTGCAGGAAGAAGGAATCGACGGATTGGTAGTGGATCTTCGTGACAACGGAGGTGGTTCTCTCGAAGAAGCAATCAATATGACCGGCCTTTTCATTCGTCGCGGGCCTGTTGTTCAGGCTCGTGATTGGAGAGGTCAGCGAACCCAAAAAGCATCGCGCAATCGCAATGCTGTTTATGACGGCCCGCTGGTGGTGATGACTAATCGAGCCAGCGCCTCAGCGTCCGAGATTTTCGCTGCCGCTTTGCAGGACTACAATCGTGCAGTAGTCGTCGGTGAAAAATCAACATTTGGCAAAGGCACCGTCCAGCAACTTCGTCCGGTGTTCCAAAATCGCATTACCCTGCCCTTCTCGCGCAGAGACAATCAAAAAGGCGCTCTAAAACTGACGATTCAGACCTTTTTCCGTATCGATGGAAACTCCACCCAACTGGATGGAGTGATTCCAGATGTAATTTTGCCATCCACACTCGATGTCGCAGACATTGGTGAGGGGGCGTTGACCAATCCTCTGAAAGTCGACCCAATCGCGGCGGCATCGTACGCTCCATTTTTCGAAAAGGACCTGCCCATTAGCACCCTGAAACAGGCATCGGAGAGCCGAATCAAGCAGGATCAGGCATTCCAATACATTTTCCAGGATATCGCCACGGAGCAGAAGCGCCGCGACGACAACATCATTTCGCTCAACAAAGCAAAGCGGATGGAGGAATATGATAAGCGGGATGAAAAGGCGGAATCACGGAAGGATGAGCGGATTGAACGATTCGAGGGTATCCGGAAAGAAGAAGAAGGCCTTTTCACTGTTTACACATTCACTCAGGACAATGTTGCTGATGAGAAAAAGATTCTGAAAAAGGACCTTTCTCAAGAAGAACTGAGTGGAATGGCGCGTGGAAAAGACGACGAAGAGGAAGACCCGGAAGACAAGCTGCTGGAGTATCCACACCAGATGGATCCCTACCAGCGTGAGTCACTGAGAATTCTTCAGGATTTGATTTCCATTTCCCGCACCGGCAAGCCAGCCAATTTCTCCAAGGTGGCTGCCGCAAAAAAAGCTGCCTAAACGGGCGTCAATATCGTAATACAGGGGAAGGCATAACCGCCTTTCTCGACGATGGAAGGAAGCTTATCGAGCGCTTTCGAAGGACTGCAGGTTCACCTGAAGGTCCCCGATCTCTGGCAGCAGGAAGCCATCCGGTTTCTTGATGAAGGTCAGGATGTAATTGTCTCGGCCCCGACGGGTGCCGGGAAGACCTTTATTTTTGAAACGCTCTACAATCAGGGATTTCTCTCTTCCGGCGAACAGGCTGTCTACACCGTGCCGACCCGGGCACTGGCCAACGATAAGTGGAGGGAGTGGGAAACCGCCGGCTGGGATGTTGGCATCGCCACAGGTGATGTAGCGGAAAATCTCGACGCACCCGTGTTGGTGGCAACTCTGGAAACCCAGCGCGAAGCAATGTTGGGTGGAAATGGACCCAGGTTGCTGGTGATCGACGAATACCAAATGATTGGCGACCGGCAGCGAGGCTTGAGCTACGAACTGGCGATCGCTCTGGCGCCTGCGCAAACGCAGCTGCTGATGATGAGTGGCAGCGTTCGCAATCCGAACAAGGTGGGTGACTGGCTGAAACGATTGGGCAGAAAAGCCAGTGTGGTGACCACTTCGGAACGCCCCGTGCCACTCGATGAGATTCCGCTGGAAGGTCTGCCCCGGACCGCACCGAAGAAGTATCGGAATTTCTGGCAGCGCCTGGCATTGAGCACCCTGTTGTCCCACTACGGTCCTCTCCTGATTTTTGCACCGCATCGAAAGTCGGCCGAAAAGATTGCCTGGAAAATCGCCGAAGTCTTGCCCGAGGATCAGCCAATCGAATTGACGGACCCGAAGCTGGCGCAACATTGCTCTGCTGACATCCGGCGCCTGCTGCGCAAGCGCATCGCTTGGCACCACAGTGGCATGAGTTTTGCCGAACGGGCTGCTGTGGTCGAGCCGCTGGCGAAAGCCGGACAGCTGCGAGTGATTGTTGCCACCATGGGTCTCGCTGCCGGAATTAATTTCTCGGTTCGATCTGTGCTGGTTTCCGATACGCAATACCAGGACGGCCCGTTCCAGCGCGAGGTGACGCCTGATGAGTTGCTGCAGATGTTTGGGCGGGCCGGACGAAGAGGTCTCGACGAGGTTGGCTTCGTGATTTGCGGCAGTCAGAGTCCCCGGCTCACCGATGCCCGCCCGCTCGAGTTGATCCGAAGTCATGAAGTGGATTGGCCGACGCTATTGCGAAAAATGCATCTGGCCGACCACGAGCACAGCTCTCCCTTCGCAGCGGCCCGCGAAGTGCGCGATCGCCTGTTTTCCAAAAGCGAAGTCCACCTGGGGTTTCAGGGGAAAAGTCAGTCCGATCCAGATACCAACAAACCGCTCTTCGATCTGAAACCGACCCGAAAAGAAATCCGCAATGCAGCCGGAGAATGGGAAACACCGGGCGCCGACCGCGAAACGGAAACTCCGCTCGGGAACGCTCTGGCTTTTTACAAAGGCAAATATCGCCCTGCCTCCGCCATCAGTTCTGTGATCGAACAGTTTCTGCCCGAAGGCACTCGACTGGGTCGGCTTTCGGGCAAAGGCGATTCCCAGCGCAAATATGGTTTCGAAATTCCCGTAGCGACCTCCCGCCCGAAAGACCAGCTGCAGCTCACCAAAAATATCTGCCGGCTTACCGGCACACCGAAATCGGAATCGTTCCTCGAGGCTGCGGACGCCGAAGCAATGATCCTCCTGCTACTGGAGGAAAAACTTCCGGAGTTTTTCGATTTTGCGCAGCGAGGCAATACCCTCTACTACCGGGGAACGCTCGATCATGTGGAAATCCCCGTCTATCTCGACCGGTCTGACACACCGCTATTCCAGCCGGAAGTTCGCTCCACCGAGATTCGCAATGAAACCCACTATCTCGATGAAGCGACTGGCGAAGAGATTCGCCCCGTCCACGGCTCGCCGGCGCATGCCTGGCGAAAACTTGGATTGATCGATGATCATGGGATTCCCACGCAGCGAGGCGTGCTGTTCAGCTTTTTTCAGCACGGCGAAGGTCTCGCCGTAGCAGCGGCCCTCGAAGACACCAGCTACCCGATTGAGGAGATCATTCAGCATCTGGCTAATCTGAGAGCCGGTCATCGCTTTGAGTTCGATGAGACGGGCGTCATCGATTCCCTCGGTAGCGAACGGCTCGCGACTGCCTGTCGACAGACTTTTGGGGCCAGTGACTACTCCGGTTACCTGCGACTCGGATTGCCTTCCACTTATGGCGAAGGAGCGGCGGAGATCGTGCAGGTCATGCTATCGGGAAAGCTTCACGATGTGCTTTCCGGCGGAAAGGGCCAACTCGACTTCGGACCCGGCGATGTGGAGCGGGCATTCATTGAGTGG
>JAHDCN010000237.1 GCA_020629815.1 Verrucomicrobiota bacterium | reverse complement strand
CCACGAGAGTGCGCACATCAGATGCTGCATTGTTATTAATCGCCTGGCCCTGGCCGGTGAAAATTTTACCATTAATGCCCAGCAGATCGCCGCGCTCCATGCCTTTCTTCCGTGGCACGCTGCCCACCAGAAGTGCCCAGTTTACGCCGCTGAACCCTTCATCCAGATCACAGGTGGCTTCAATGCCATCGAGCAAAGGGAAAGCACAGTCATCGAGTTCCATCACGACTCCCTCAAGAGCTTTCATGGCAGGCTCGATCTCGATTAGGTGAAGGATCACTTTTTGGTCGGGACCAAACATCGCTCCACTGGCGATACGGGGAAGAAGGGAATATCCGATTTGGCCGGCTGCACCGGTTACTGCTACTCGAATTGGGTCACTCATAATGAAATTGATAAAAAATTGGAGAGGCTTTCCTTCTCACGGGGATAGCCGAAAATCAAGCGTAACTGTCTTCTTCCACAGCACGCCCTGATTCAACCAGAATGGTGTAGAAGAAATCACAGGTATCTTTCCAATCCTTACTCTCGTTGACCTCGTTGACCGTGGGCTTCATTCGGTAGGTCCAATTACTGCCATCCATGACACCTGGCACATTGATCTGCCTTGGGTCATCAAGGAAATCAGTAATCAAAAAAGCTACCCTCTCTGAATTTGATAGTGAAAGATGACGAAACAATTCGGCCTGGAACTCTTCATCGAAATCAGGAATCTTTTCATCCGCCAGCTTAAGGCCGGAAAACTCGCAGAGCGTCTGCAAAAAGTGCCGGGCTCCATGCCAATCATCACTTCCATCTTCGGACTCTGCCATTTGCTTTTTCATCGCCTCCCACTGAACCCGCATCGGAGCATGGTCGTGTGTCGCATAGGTCGCAAAAGAAACGGAGGGATAGGACACTCCGGAAGTTACTCTTCCATCGGTAAACTCCCATTGAGGAACTTTCATACCGGGAATACCTAAGCGGGCAAGGCTCGGCCTGACATAGTCGGGAACGTGCCCCAGGTCTTCCGCAATGATATCGGCTGTTTTCGCAGCGTCCTGCATCATTCGGAAATAGCGCTCACCTTCCATCTGGTTCCGATTTCGATTTTCTTCGGAATCATCCGGTCTCGGACGAAATCCCGGAGACCGCCCCCCACATTTCTCGGAAGCCTGATCATGCGTCAGGGGCAGAAATTCATCATTGCGAACGGGGTTCCAGGGAAAAGAGTAAATGCGGTAGAATCCCAACGCGTGGTCAATTCGAAACGAACCGAAAATCTCTACTGTCTTGCGAATCCTTTCCTTCCACCATTGATAACCATCCGACTTGAGGGCATTCCAGTTATACAAAGGAATACCCCAGTTTTGGCCCCATTTTTCAACGAACTCATCAGCCTTGAAGACTTTCTCCGGAGGTGCTCCGCCAAACCATTCCAGATCGAAGAACTCGGGCTTACCAAAGACATCTGCGCTCGCAACACTAACCCCAAATGGAATATCTCCCATGAGCTCCATGTCGTGAGCTTCCGCATATCCAGCTACATCCCCCCATTGGCTGAACGCGATCCACTGAACATAAGCGTAGTAGAGCGCCTCGGATTCCGCCCAGTGAGGATTCTCTTCAAACAGCGTTTCCACAAAACTCCGGGCTTTCTTAGCAGTGTTGTAGTCTTCACTCCACTCCTGCCAATTTGCCTTCCCGCCCTCACGCTCCATCAGCATTCGGAACATACAGTAGTCATCCAGCCACCAATTTTCGCGGTCGCAAAACTCTTTAAACTCATCGCTCCGGGTATCGATCTGGTTGTAAACCTGATCCATAAATCGCTGAAACGCCTTACGCAGCAAACGGTGCTTCAACTGCCGAACTCTTTGATACTGAATTGCCTCTCCCCGAATTCCAACCAGATCAACGGAGCTGCAAATCTCGACATAATCGTCAGCTTGCAAATCAACCAAAGTATCAGATCCACAATCAAGTGTCAGCGGATCAATCGCCATAGCACTGATTGCATTGTAAGGACTGTTGTCTTGTCCCGTTTCATTGATTGGCAGCAACTGGATGAACCCGAAGCCCAAACGAGAACCCAACTCAATGAAATCTTTGAGAGAAGAGGTGTCTCCAATTCCCAAATCATGCTCACTACGCAGCGAAAAAACGGGGGTCAAAATCCCCGCAGTTCGCGGATTAATACTTAAACGTCCGCCTGTCATGATATTCTGTGTGTAACGCTATTTCGGGGAACTTAACGTATGGGCACAGGATTTCCTAGAAAAAAGGCTATCACCCACCGAAGATAGCGGCCTTCGGGTTCGAATCGGTCAGAAGGGAAATTTCCGATTCAGAAAGACCAAGTTGGCGTGAAAGATTCTCTTTTATCCCCGGCATTCGAATGGTTGATCCCGCCAGGTTCGGAGATCCAGGACGGCGAGCGACACCTGATTCATCGATCTCTACAGGCGCGCCAGACAGCTCATACGTTCCAGGTCCCAGACCCGCGGCACTAATAGCATCCGTGACCATGATCGTGCGCTCCAGACCGCAAACCTTCAGGTAGTTCCGCAGAGCAAAAAACTCCACATGCGCCCCGTCGGGGATGAAGCATTGCCAAAGATGATCAGAAAGAGAAAGAGCCCGCTGCACAATGTTGTCGTGGCGATTCAGCGTTACCGGGCAGCCGTTACCCAAATGGGTCATCATGCTCAGACCGGCATCTATAGCTCCTTTCAGCGTCTCCAGATCCGGATCGCAATGCCCGGCAGAAACCGTGATCCCCTGTTCTGCCAGAAATTGGGTTGTCGCAAACCCCGGATCATTTTCCGGTGCCAGAGTAATCAGCTGGACTAATCCATTTCCGGCATCCAGCAATTTCTTCGTATCCTCTACGTTTGCCGGCACCACACATTCCGGTGGGTGTGCTCCAATGTAGCCTTCGCTGGCATTGAGGAATGGCCCCTCCACATGAAAGCCCCATACCATTTCCCGGATCAGCTCATCCTGCTCACGAAAGCGAACCATCCGCTCCAGTTTCGTTGTTAAGGAATCAATCGAGTCGGTGATGATGGTGGCAAGGATTCCTGCCACGCCGTCTTCCTTCAGCTTTTCACAAGCATGTCGAAACTGAGCACCGGTAAGATCCGCGGCACAAAAATCCGTTCCGGCGTAGCCGTTTACCTGAATGTCGAAAGGCCCTTCCGGAAATGACATTAGGCCAGGTGATCAATCTGCATAGCCGGCGCGCCGTCGTCTTCTTCGTCCAAATCCACACGGTGAACCCACACGCTCTGAACCAGCCCTAACAAAAACATAACAATCACCACGAACGTTCCCCCGTAACTGATCAATGGTAGTGGGATACCGGTAATCGGCATGATCAGAAGGTTCATTCCCACATTCTGATAGATGTGCGCAAAAAAGAGACCTACTACCCCCACAACGACAAGCCTCCCCATCATGTCGCGGCTATAAAAAGCCACAAAGATACACTGTAATAACAAGAGCATGAATCCGCCGAGCATCATCAATGATCCGCGGAATCCATGCTCTTCGGCCAACACAGCGAAAATGAAATCGTTAATCGCTGTATCGGGAGAGATAAATCCTTTGTTGTTAATAGTATCCGGGTTCTTAAAGCCTTTGCCAGACCAGCTGCCACTGCCAATAGCCAGCAAATTGTTGTAGGCACTGTACGCTTCGGCCAGGATATTCACCTTCTTGCCTTGAAGCATATTGATCTGCGTGGTGATCCGTTTTTTCTGATACTCTTTCAACCCAAAGAAATAGGCAAACGGAAGAAACATCGTCACCGAAAGAATGATCACAATCAGGTAGCGAAATGGAATATTTCCGATCAGGACCATCGCTCCGTAAACCGGAATCCAAACAATTGCGGAGCCGAAGTCACCCTGAATCAAGACCAAGGCAAATGGAATGATCATCGCCAGCCCGGTGATAAACAATCGTAAAAACGGACTCCGCAGCACCGGGTGAACTTTATGCAAAGTTGCCAACAACAAGGCCAGAAAGACGATTCCGCCGGCAATGGCGATTTGAGAAGATTGAATGCTCACAGGTCCCAGACGCAACCACCCCTTCGTTCCATACACCTCTTCCCCGAGAAATTGCGTGGCTATCAAAAAACCGAGTCCTACCAGATAAAATGGAATCCCCAGCGTTCGAATCCACCTGTAGTCGATCAAGCTGGCAGCAAAAAATACGAATACCCCGATAACAATCCAGTAGACCTGGTCACGCCACTTAGAGGAAAGCTCTTCATCATCCCGCATCCAGCAGGCGCTGTAAACAGCGAAAACTCCAAACACCAGCAAGGCCATCATGTTGGCAAACAACAGCCAGTTCATGCTGAGAAATCGGCGTAGCAAAGGAGTCATGTCAGGCAGGAAAAGAGGAAGAATTCTACTGGATACTGCTGATCAGGCGGCGGGTGTAATCATGGTCGGGACGATTAACCACCTGTTCAGCATTTCCACATTCTAGAATTCTTCCCCGATGAAAAACAGCGATATCATCACTCAAGTGAGACGCCACTGCAAGATCATCTGTCACCAGTAAAAGCGTTAAATCGAGGTCTTCTTTAATCTTTTTGATACGGTTCAGCACTTCAGCCTGCTCTACGGCATCAAGCCCGTGCGTGACGTCATGAAAAATCAGAAACTCCGGCTTCAGCAATAACGCCCGCGCCACTGCCGCCATTTGTCTTTCAACCGCATCCAGCTCCACCGGATACAAGTATCGGGCCGACTCCGCGAGTCCCGCATGAACCATAACCTCCTCGATTCGCGTATGCACCTCTTCACGCTTCA
>JAHDCN010000236.1 GCA_020629815.1 Verrucomicrobiota bacterium | reverse complement strand
TGACCTAACCCTGTTGGGTCTACCGCAAGCGGGTGATATTGACCCCGGGCGGGCGGGGAACCAAACCGGTGGTATAGAGAAAATCCTGAGTGACCGCAGCGCGGTGATACGGATTCACCAGCGCATGCCCATGATGCCAACGGGACCAATGCGAAGGCCAGGTTCGCGGTCTCATCAGGTGAGGTCGGTAGATCGCGTTATAGAGGGAATTGGGATTGTAGTTCCACGGCGTAGCATAGCCATAGTTGCTGGCGCACGGGCTCCAAACAGGAAGCTGACTGACCGGTGCCACCTGATAAACAGGACGCTGAACGATCTGAATATTCAGCGTCTGAGGTTGCTCTGACGCCTCAGAATCCGGAACATCCGCTTCGACCTGCTGATCTGGAGAGGGCTCGAACAATTCACGAAGGCTATAGGATAGCTCAGTAAACGCCAGTTTCGCAATGCCGGCCTGATGGCGAAACAGGAGACCATTATCGTCGGCATTTAGAATGAAAATATCGCGATATTCCCGTCCATGAATGGTCTTCAGATTGTCAAAATCTGGAGAAGCCTGCTCTTCAGCAGATGCAGTCAGTAGAAAACCTAATAACAAAAAAGGAAAAATCCCCTTTTTTATGATAAATCTCATATACTTGACACTCATAGTTGCGAATTCACCTTTTGCAAAGCAAAAACTTTTCCCACAAGCCGAATCCCGGAATCTCCATCCGTGACAAAATCGGAACCCTTCTCGATTTGTTAGCATTCCTTAAACAGAAGTAGGTTTCTCCCGAGTAAGAGGAAAGCCTATGAAAATTACCTTTGTCACGGACACCTACCGTCCCCAGGCAAACGGGGTCGCCACCACACTACATCGGTTGGTCAAAGGATTGCGCGACCGAGGTCACGAAGTCGATATTGTTCGCCCTGCCGTTTTGGCTTGTGAGGAACAAGGCATGCGAGTTCCTTCGGTTTCACTACCCGGTTACCGTGAGATTCGCATCGGCCTTCCGATCGGAATTCTACTGAAAAACCGATGGAGCAAGTCGAGACCGGATGCCATTTACGTGGCGACGGAAAGCCCTTTGGGAGTCTCAGCGATTCGGGCTGCCCGGAATATGGGGATTCCCGTCGGCTCGGGATTCCACACTGATTTTCCCAAATACATGGCTTACTACAAAATGCCGTTGCTGGGTCAGGCCGCGACGCGATACCTTCGTCATGTCCATAATCGCTCGGACCGGACCTTTGTTCCTTCACGCGATACCATCGACAATCTCGCTGAACAGGGTTTCGAAAATCTGGAGCTGCTGCCAAAAGGAGTCGATACCAAACGGTTTCATCCAAAGAAAAGAGATTCTTTGCTTCGCGCTTCATGGGGTGCAACTGCCAACTCTCCAGTTGGCTTGTTCGTCGGCCGTATCGCACCGGAGAAAAATATCCCACTCGCTATCCGGACTTTTTCAGAACTGAAATCGAGGTTTCCGGACTTTCGGGGCGTCTTTGTCGGAGGTGGTCCGGTGTTGGAAGAATATCGCAAGAAGTATCCGGAGTTTACCTTCACGGGAGTTCAATTTGGTGAAGACCTCGCACGACACTACGCCTCGGCTGATCTTTTTGTCTTCCCCAGCGTGACCGAAACATTCGGCAATGTCACTCTCGAGGGCATGGCCAGTGGTCTTGCGGTGGTAGCATTCGACTACGCTGCTGCCCGCCTTCATATCAAGGATGGGGAGAACGGATTCACTGCCCCATTTGGCGACGAAGACAGGTTTGTCGAGAAGGCGATGGAAGCTCTGAACCGTCACGACATAGGAGAGATCGGAGCTGCTGCCAGAAGAAGCGCGCGCAAGGTTCGCTGGAAGAAAGTGGTCAAACGATTCGAGAAAAGCCTGCGAACCATGATTAGCGAAAACAACGGCCCATCGAATCCGGCTCCCTCAAAACCACCCGTTCGAGAACTTCAAACTGCCTGAATCCCGAAACTTTTTCCCTTCAAAATCTATGAGTAACAAGCCTGCCAAGCGCTACTACGAAAGTGTATTTCTCTCCGATATCCACCTTGGGTCCCGCGATGCGAAAGCCACTGAAGTGATCGCATTCCTAAAAACGCTCCGCTGCAAAAAGCTCATTCTCAACGGCGATATTGTCGATGGCTGGGCACTGAAAAGTGGTGGCAAGTGGCTGCCGGAACATACCAAACTGGTCCGCTACATTCTGAAAAAAATGGCAAAGCAGGGCACCGAGGTCATCTACCTGCGAGGCAATCACGACGATATTCTGGAGCGGTTTCTTCCACTGGATTTTGACAACCTGCGAATCGACGAGGAATACATTCATGAGACTCCTCGCGGCCGGTATCTGGTAGTTCATGGCGACGGGTTTGACACCGTGACCACAAATCACAAGTGGGTCGCCCGGGCCGGAGCACTCGCCTATGCTCTTCTCTTGCGGATTAACCGGCTCTACAACCGCTGGCGCACCTGGCGCGGCAAGCCTTACTTTTCGCTCAGCAAACAGATCAAAAGCAGAGTAAAATCTGCCGTGAGCTTTGTCGACCGCTACGAAGATCAACTTCAAGAACTGGCCAAAGTGCGAGGCTGCTGTGGTATCATCTGTGGCCACATTCACACACCCGCGAACAAAATGCTGGAAGGCGAAACCCACTACTTGAACTCCGGTGACTGGGTGGAATCACTGACCGGAATCATTGAAAAAGAACCCGGTGATTTCGAAGTGGTCGACTACTACGAGTACATGAAGGACTTCGCCCATGAAACAGACGTGGTCACTGAGCTGCCGGTAACAAACGAAAAGGAGCCGGTCTTCGAGCCGGAAAGTGGTAGTGTTCTCACCGCTTGAAGGAAATCTATCTCATTGATGGAATCGGCCCCTTCTTTCGAAACTACGGCCGGTTCAAGATCAACTGGTCCAAGCTTCCGTGGGCTCTGCTGGAGTCATTGGAAGGTGACCAGTGGGACGAATACTTTTCGCGAGTTCGGGAAGATTGTAGAACTCTGGCTCGATCTGTCTCCGGGACAGGCTATACCGCCGTGAGTCTCGACGATGTAGCTCACCTGACCGACCACAAGGAATACGAGGAGTCGACTCGAGAACTGGTCCGCCTTTTTGCGAAAGAATTCGCAGAGATCATCGAGATTTTTGAGTCCGAAGGATTGGAAGTCTATCTGACCATGGACATCCTTTCTTTGACGAAAGGACTGCGGCGTCACCTTGGTGGCTACGATTCCCGGGGAAAGAAAATTCCTCTTTCGGAGAAGAAAGTGAACACCTTTCTTGAGGAACTGATCGATACCTTCTTCGTCACCTTTCCTTCGGTGGCCGGGCTCATTCTACGGATCGGAGAATCCGACGGTAAAGATATCAAGGACACGTTTCGCAGCGTCCTACATCTGAAAAGCCCACGAATGGTGAACACATTTTTGAAAGCTGTGCTGCCCGTCTTCGAAAAGCATAATCGGCTGTGCATCTTCCGCACCTGGACCGTCGGCGCTCACCAAGTAGGTGATTTGATCTGGAGAGAGGCCACTCTGAAAAATACGGTGGCAGGAATCTGCAGCCCTGCGCTCGTGCTATCGATGAAGTATGGTGAGTCAGACTTCTTTCGCCATCTCTCCCTGAACAGAAACTTTTTTCTCACTGATATCCCCACCATTGTCGAACTGCAAACTCGTCGAGAGTATGAAGGCTGTGGCGAGTACCCGTCCTTTGTCGGAGGTGACTACGAGCACTATGCCCGTGAGCTCGAGCAGGCGCCCAACCTGGTCGGCATTTCCGTTTGGTGTAATACAGGAGGCTGGACGCCATTTCGCAGACTGGCACATCTTCAGCCCGAAGGCATTTGGACAGAGATCAACAACTGGGTCTCCCTGCGTATCTTCCGTCATGGCGATTCCGTGGAGAAAGCGATTAGCAGTTTTCCCGGCTGCCACAGGAATCGCGCTGAATGGATTGAGCTACTTCGCCTTTCCGAGGAAGTCGTGAAGGAGCTGCTCTATATCGAGGAATTCGCCATGCAAACCCTGTATTTTCGGAGGGTCCGAATTCCGCCTCTGCTCGGAGTCTACTGGCACAACATTTTCATCTCGGAACCAATTCGGAATCTGCTCAGGCATCTGGTAAGTAATCCGGATCATGCAATCCGAACCGGCTACGCCGCTCTGGGAAAAATCGAACGGATGGAGAATCTAGCAAAAATCTGCGGACTACCCATTGAGGATATCCGTTACCTGCGCGACACCGGTTATCTACTCGCACTGGGACGGGAATATTTGCTCGGCGATACTGCTGACTCGGAAGCGATTCAGAAAAAACTGAAGAAGGCTAAGAAGGCATACAAACGACAGTATCCAAAAGGCAGCCGTTTCCGTTATGCCGTGAAGTTGGATTTCGCGCCGTTTCAAATCGATCGAAAATATCTGGTCTGGTTTTTCCGCTATGTCGTGCGTGGCGAAAGAAAATACCGCCTGGTCGACCGGGTATTCTGGACGCGTTTTCTTGCCCTCGGTTGGTGGTTTTTCAAACGCACCCGCCCCAAGGCATTGCCGAAATTCGTCCGGAAAAGCGCGATGGGGATCGATGTGATCTTTCGGTGATCACATTCGGATGCGCGGCTTGCGCATGACGTTGCCACACTTTTCGGAAGGTTTGTAGCCGCCTGCGACTGGATACGATTCTAATTTCGAGACGTGACGCATACGAACGCAGAACCAAATCAGCAAAGACAGCAGAAGTGCGAAAGTCCCCCATTCGGCAAAAGTAGAAACGAATTCATCGCGTCCTTCTTTCGGTAGCAGATGAGAGAAAAACGATCCCA
>JAHDCN010000235.1 GCA_020629815.1 Verrucomicrobiota bacterium | reverse complement strand
GACTGGGCTGGAGGTCGAGCCGCTTCAGGTGGGTTTGTAATTCGGATTGGGTCATAGGCTTGCCTGCCTCGAAATCCAGAACACCGTCTCAGAATCCGGTTCTCACAAAACCTCGAGCAACCTATCCAAATGCTCGGCCGGCTTCACCTTGCGGAAAATCGCCGCGATCTTCCCGTCTTCGTCGATGACAAAGGTCGTTCGCTCGGTGCCCATAAAAGTTTTGCCATACATCTTTTTCTCCACCCAGACGCCGTATTTTTCGACCATCTTTTTGTCCTCGTCACTGATCAGCGGAAACGGCAGATCATATTTGTCGATGAACTTGGTGTGCTTCTTAATTGGATCGATACTGACTCCGAAAATTTTCGCTTTTTTGCCAATCTCACCCCAGGCATCGCGCAATCCGCAGGCCTGCTTGGTGCAGCCGGGCGTGTCGTCCTTCGGGTAGAAATACAGAACCACCTTTTCGCCCTTCAAATCTTTGAGAGCGACTTTGCTTTCTTCTTTGTAATCTCCGCCGATTACGGGAAGCGAAAAGGCGGGAGCACGTTTACCGACGTCGAGTGTTGTTGCCATGGGGACAGTGTTGCGTGGGATGACTAACGAGCAAGTGAAAGGTTGTGATCATCCGGTCGTTGACGAAGTGAGTCCGTTTCGCAAGACTGACTGGAGTGAAACCCAGTATCATCGGTATATTTTTTCTGGCTGCGACAACTGCCGCCGCTCAGCAACCTGATCCAATTGAAGTAGAGGGCCAACCTCTGGCCGCCAATGTAAGCCGTTTATTGGAGGCGTTGAATTTTCTTGGTGCCCCGATCGCAGGCGCTGACCGATTGCAAAAGGCTGTTACGGATCAGGATGCAGATGCTCTGCAGAATCAATTGGATCGGCAGGTGCTGCTTCAGGTGCACATCAACCCCGAGTCCCGGGTAAAAGTCGCACGAGGTCCGGCAACGGCCGAACTCACTCAAAGTGCTCACACTCCGTTTCTGGTAAAGATTCATAACGAAGCCGATGTCACCAGTCGTTTGAGAATATCCAGCCCACAGGCGGGGAAAGTCTATGCTGGCGGCTCCCCGTTCACGATGAAGAGGATGGAGACCCCGAAGTTGGTCGAGAACGAAAATACGGAGGGCAAAAAGGACCGGTTTCTCGAAGCGGAAATGTTCACCGATCAGCCAATGACCGCCAACCTTTCGGGACTGGATGTCGAATACGCTATCGTCTTGCTCGCCAGTTCGCAGAGTGGCAAACGCGAAGCCACGATCGCTTTCGATGTTGGCGACGGTTCACAGGATATCGGCTTTCGGGGGGAAGTTCCGGTTCTGTTCGATGTGAAACCGGCGCTTCCGGTGAAACTTTCGATCAAGGATTTCGATGGCCAACCAACTACCGCGCGTTTGGTGATTCAGGACCGACTGGGCAAGGTCTACCCATCGCAGGCGAAGCGCCTGGCTCCGGATCTGTTTTTTCAAAAGCAAATCTACCGTTTGCACGGAGAGTCCATCACCCTGCCTCCCGGTGACTACTCCATCGAATACAGTCGGGGGCCGGAGTATCGGGTAAAGCGGCAGAAGTTCTCGGTTGGGGCGGAGAAGCCATCGACGCTCGATCTGAAACTCGACCGCTGGGTGAATCCTGAAGAGGTTGGTTTCTATTCTGGCGATCATCACATTCACGCATCCGGCTGCGCCCACTACCAATCACCAACTGTCGGCATCGGACCACTGGATATCTTCCGACACGTGAAGGGCGAGGGGCTCAACGTTGGCTGCATTCTTACCTGGGGACCGGGCTTTGATCATCAGCGTCAGTTTTTTGCACCCGATGCCCATGCGGTGAGCGAGGCGAAAACGCTGGTCAAATATGATCTGGAGATCAGCGGTTTCGGATCAGCTCCATTAGGCCATGTCTGCCTGTTGAATTTGCAGAACCAAACCTACCCCGGTTCCGAAGGTGGTAGTGAAAAAGGCTGGCCCAGCTGGACGATTCCCGTAATGCGATGGACGAAGGAGCAGGGCGGCTACACCGGTTACGCGCACTCCGCGAGCGGCTTGCATATTGATGAGATCGGTGAGGCGGCGCGTTTGTTGAAAACACTTGATACCGATCAGAACGGACAACTCTCCATTTCCGAAACCAAAGGGATTTTGCTGCCCCATTCCTTTTCCAAAATCGACCTGTCCGGAGATGGCCTGCTCTCGGAGCCGGAGCTGCGCCAATCGCTGACCAATGCTGCCAGTGAACTGCCGAACTATGCCATTCCTGCGATGGCCGGAGTCGGCGCGATGGAGATAGCGGTGTCGAGTGCGTTGGGGCTTTGCGATTTTATTAGCGCCATGGATACCAAGCGAATCCAGGAATGGAACACCTGGTATCACCTGTTGAATTGCGGCATGAAAGTGAAGGTCAGTGGCGAAACTGATTTTCCCTGCATGTCCGGAACGCGGGTCGGTCAGGGCCGGGTCTATGTGCAAATGGGCAAAGTGGAAAAGCTGGACTTTGCCGAGTGGTGTAAGCAACTGGCTGCGGGTCGATCCTACGTGTCCGATGGCTACGCTCATGCTTTGGGATTTACCGTGAATGACACACAGTCAGGCTTCGGCGATGTTCAGCTTGATGGTCCCGGAAAAGTGAAAGTTCAGGCTCGCGTCACCTTTGCTCCCGAGATTCCTATTGGCGTTGCTTATGGAAATCAGCAACCACCGACTGGAAAACGCACGATCGGTGACACAGTTCATCTTCATGTTCCGGCGACGAATGAAACAGAAAAGAATGCTGAACGCTTGATTGAGTTGATTGTGAATGGCGAAGTGGTGGCAAAGCAGAAGATTCAGGCCAATGGCAAAGCGGTAGACCTGTCCTGGGATATCCCGATCGAGCAAAGCAGTTGGGTTGCTCTGCGACAGTTTCCTCAGCTGCACACCAACCCCGTAAATGTGATCATCAACAAAAAGCCAATCCGCGCCTCAAAACGAAGCGCCCAATGGTGTATCGCGATGACCGAAAAGCTCTGGAACAACCGCGTCAACGCGATTCACGAAGACGAAAGAAAAGAAGCGCGTCGAACCTACGATGAGGCGCTTGCTATCTACGAGAGAATTGCAGCTGAGGCGAAAAAGTAAACCCTCCTTTTCAGGCACTGCTCCGGTTTGACATCGGCCTTTCTTGGCGTATCGCTTTGCTCCTTTTTTCTTCGGGAAGAACTCGAAACTTTTATTGATAGAACCATGGCCGATCCTACCATCATTTATACCAAAACTGACGAAGCTCCTGCCCTCGCCACGTATGCGTTTCTTCCTGTGGTTCAATCCTTTGCGAAATCCGCCGGAGTCAATGTAGAGACACGCGATATCTCCCTCGCAGGTCGGATCCTTGCTAATCTTTCTGAATTACTTCCTGAAGACCAGCGCGCTCACGATGCTCTCGCCGAACTTGGCGATCTGGCAAAGACCCCCGAAGCGAACATCATTAAACTTCCCAATATTTCTGCTTCCATCCCTCAACTGAAGGCAGCGATCAAGGAATTGCAGGAAAAAGGCTTCGCTCTTCCCGACTATCCCGAAGAACCGGCCAACGCCGAAGAGGAAAAAATTCAGTCGCTCTATGATAAGGTAAAAGGCTCGGCGGTGAACCCTGTTTTGCGCGAAGGAAACTCTGATCGTCGCGCTCCCAAAGCGGTGAAAGAATACGCTCGCAACAACCCACACCGTATGGGTGCCTGGACGGCTGATTCCAAAACCCGCGTTGCGACCATGGGTGAAAACGATTTTCGCTCCAGCGAGAAATCCACCACCATTTCCGGAGCCACCGAATTCCGCATCGAGCATGTCGCATCCGACGGCACGGTTACCGAACTCAAGGGTGCAGCCCCGTTGCAGGATGGTGAAGTCATCGACGCCACCCGCATGAGCAAGAAAGCGCTGGTCGCATTTCTGGAAGAGCAAGTCGCCGAAGCCAAAAAAGACGGTGTGCTATTTTCCCTGCACATGAAGGCGACTATGATGAAGGTCTCTGACCCGATCATTTTCGGGCACGGCGTACGCGCGTATTTCAAAGACCTGTTCGCCAAACACGGTGATACCTTTGAAGAGATCGGAGTCGACTGTAACAATGGCTTCGGCGATCTCGTCGCCAAGATTCAGGATCTGCCTGCGGATAAAAAAGCAGAAATCGAAGCCGACATTCAGGCCTGCTATGACAACGGTCCCGATCTGGCCATGGTCGATTCAGACAAAGGCATCACCAACCTGCATGTGCCGAGTGATGTGATCATCGATGCCTCCATGCCTGCTATGATCCGGAACTCCGGTCAGATGTGGGACAAGGATGGCAAAACTCAGGACACGATCGCCGTGATTCCCGACTCCAGTTATGCCGGTATCTACCAGGCGACGATTGATTTCTGTAAAGAAAACGGCGCCTTTGATCCAACTACGATGGGCACGGTTCCCAACGTCGGACTGATGGCGCAGAAAGCTGAGGAATACGGTTCTCACGACAAGACTTTCGAAGTCGAAAGTGACGGATCAATTCGCGTGGTCGATTCCAGTGGTAATACACTGCTCGAACATGATGTCGAAGCCGGCGACATCTGGCGCATGTGCCAAGTCAAAGACGCACCGATTCAGGATTGGGTGAAACTGGCCGTCAGCCGCGCCCGCGCTACCGGATCTCCTGCTGTTTTCTGGCTCGATGAGACTCGCGCTCACGATGCTCAGCTGATTGAAAAGGTAAACGCCTACCTGCCGAATCACGACACCGATGGCTTGGAGTTCCACATTTTGTCTCCGCAGGCCGCTTGTGAATTTTCTCTGAAGCGCCTCAAAGAAGGTGGCGAAACCATTTCCG
>JAHDCN010000234.1 GCA_020629815.1 Verrucomicrobiota bacterium | reverse complement strand
GGCAGGGCTTGGTTTCGGGGCAGAGGCCGGCGGTGGTGTTGCGTTGGTTCGTGGAGCGGATGGCAAATGGAGCCCACCTGCATTTGTTGGAGCTGCAGACGGAAGCTGGGGACTTCAGATCGGAGCACACGACGAAGATATTATCATGGTCCTCATGACGGAAGAAGGGCTGCGCCTCTTGAAAGAGGGAAAGCAGGGAAATATCGGAGTTGAACTCAAAGCATCTTTGGGGCCTCTGCAGGTGGGAAAGGACTTCGACGCAAACCAATACGCGCCCGTGCTCATCTATAAGAATCGAAAAGCAGGCGGTTTTGCTGGAGCTTCGGTGAAAGCAGGCGGTATCGTCGGCGCAAAAAACAAAAATCAGACTTACTACGGGCACACTCTCCAATGGATTTTATTTTCCGACGAAGCTCCGATTTCCGATACGTCTCTGAATCTAATCAACGCCCTGAGAAAAATTGCGGGTCAGCCTGCCTTTGAAACAGAGAAAGGCGAACAACAATGAAATCCTGAGAGTGGAGAAGAATCAATTGAGACAAAATAATAAAAATCGCAGGGCTGAACAATTCCAACTACATCCATTTTTTCCGCCGAAAATAGAGCAACAAAAAAACGGTCAACCCGACAAAAATTATCCAAAGAGCGGGATAAGCCCATCGAATCGATAACTCTGGCAGAAATTCAAAGTTCATTCCATACACGCCTACTAAAAAGGTAAGCGGAAGAAAAATCGCGGACACACAGGCCAGAACCTGCATCACTTCATTGGTTCGGTGCGATACTGAGGCGAGAAAGAAATCCCGGACCGACTGAGCACGATCTTCCAAAAGTTCAATCTGCTCTACCGTGTGCAGGATATGATCCTCAACATCACTAAAGTAAGGCTTAACGCTCTCCGGCAACCAACTTTGTCCCGGCTTCTGAAAGCGTTCGACAATCGCCTGCACCGGACGCGCCAACTTCCGAAATTCCCGCATATCCGATTTAGCTTGAAAAACTGTTGGCAGATCAATCTGTTCGCCGGACTTTTCCAGTAACGATTCAAATTCATCCAGCCGGTCTTCCATATCCACGGCAGCCGCCAGATAGTGATCGACGACGACGTCAAGAATTGACCAAACCAGGTATTCTATCTCAAGCTTTTGCAGGCGACTTTGCGGTGATCGAATCCGGCGCTCAATACCCGAAATTTGATCGATAGGTTCGTTGCTGAAGGTTGCCACAATATTGCCAGACCAGACAATCGCCACATGCTGAAACTGAAATGGTCGGTACGATGTGATTGCTTTCAGCACCAGCAGTGAATACCCATCAAAGCGCTCCACTTTTGGTCGGTGCGCCGTGTTGAGCATGTCTTCGATCGAAAGGTTTGCTACTCCCAACTCACCTGCTAAATCCGCAACCTTCGCCTCCTCATGAATTCCGGTAACCCGCATCCAGTATTTCCCGGCAGAGTCCCCTCTTATTGTTCCCACAGAATCTTCCGATTTTTCGCAGTTTCCGTCACCAAAACGGATCGTCTTTACCTCAAAAGGCGTATCGGAAATCTTTCCTGAAAAAACCGGCACACCCGGCGAACTACCCGGAGATTTTTTTCGAAACTTCATCGGAGATCGTTACCTGGCTTACTATTCCCGTCGCCAGCTCGGAAAAGGTGAACATCCCTCTGCGGGAAAGGGATCCCGATTCCCGCCTCACGAAATGCTTCATCGATGTCGAAATGCAATTCACTTTTTGCTCTTACCAGGTCATCAGATCCTCTTATGTGAATTCGCAGTTCGAAATCGAGCGAACTGTCGCCAAAGTTCAGAAACACGGCTTGAGGCGCGGGCTCGGGCAAGGAGAACGAGTTTTTTCGACCGACGCCTTCCAATATTTCTTTCGCCAGCTTGGTATCCGATCCGTAGGCGATACCAACCGGCACCTCGACACGAATCAACGGGTCAGACAAAGTCCAGTTCACCAGCTGGCCGGTAATAAATTCGCGGTTTGGAACAATTAACTCGCGGCTACCGAAATCACGTATTGTCGTCGCCCTCATTTTGATTCGATAGACTTGGCCGCTGATATTTCCCAGTGTTACGAAGTCTCCAAGCCTAACTGGACGCTCAATCAGAATGATAATTCCGGCCACGAAATTGGCAAAGATTTCCTGTAAGCCAAAGCCAACCCCCAGGGTGATGGCTGCGGCAATCCATTGAATTTTGGACCACTCGATACCAATTAAAGACAGAGCAAATGATACGCTGACGACGATAATGACATACCGCAGGACCGCAGTGATCGCGTAGGCGCTCCCCGGCCGCATGCTCAAACGCCGCAATACCAAAATATCCAAAAGCGCGGGAATTTTGGCTGAAAGAAAAAAGCCCGCAAAGATGAGAGCCACCCCGGTCAGCAGATCTTCCAGACTAACCCATGATGCCTCCACAGATGCCGTACCTTCAGGCGTACGACTGGCTTCGGTTCCGGCATTCCCCGAAGGAAGCAGAACAGGCACGGAGATTTCACCCTCTGGCTCAGCCTCACTTCTCTCCCAAAGCTTCACATTGTCCAAAACTCCCAGTGAAGGAATCGCCCGTGACCAGGTCCCCCAAACTGCTAAACCGGCGACGACGAAGGCAATCAATCGGATGAGTTGCTTCGTCTGTTCCTGCAATTCGACCAAACGGCCTGCATCGATCCGAACCTCCTCCAGAGACCGCTCGTCGGGATCATCTGACTCCAATGAATTCTCACTTTCTTTGATTGCCAGTTTCCTTTGCTCCAATGCTTCTGCAATCGCGATCTGACGACGTGAAACAATCACCGCTCGTTGAACCAATGCGGTGACCAGCCACGCAACAAAGATAATCAGGGCCGTAAGCAAAACCCGAACAAACAGAAACTCCGCTGAGTGTTGATACCCCAACCAAATCGCAAGGCCAAGACCAAACGGAATACTGAATGACAACAAAGAAACTAAATGTCTGAGAATGGGCCAATCAGCGAAAATTCCTCTCTTCGGATGAAACGTCAGCCAGGAAAAGAAAGTGATAGCGGCGGCCAAAAATAAACAGGTAATCCGGTAGCCAGCACTGCTCTGACTTGCCTCCCCCGACAGGATCGCCAAACACATCAGCGGCACTACGATCACAACTAACCAGGGAAACAAACGGCGAATGAGCTTTACCTTGTCTTCGCCCACACCAAGATGCGCAGTAAACAGCCCCTTTTTCGCTGAGGCTGAAAGCAAAAACATGACAGCGAACGAGAACAATCCAACCAGTAAAAGTGCCGGCCCCGATTGGTGAAAATATTTGCTCAATCGCCAGCCAAAAAATCCGATCAACAACGCTAGCGGTGCTGCGCTTACCAGGGTGAGAGCGAGTGTGAAAAAAGTGAACCGGAACTTGGTGCAACTTCGCTTCACTGCCATATCCCCCCACTTCATAAGCTGAGGTCTGGCTTTGATTCGAAGCACAACACAAGCAACCAACAAAGCCAGAGTAAAAACCCAAAGTATCCAGGCATGCTGCCAGTCCTGACGCAGCGTTTGCGAATCGTCCCGAATCGTTTGCGTTATTGTGGCCCACCAGGATTTGTTTTTTGCTGCTTCAATTGAGTCTTCTACAAAAGCATCATGCAACGGGTCTGTACTGCGAATCCACAGCAACCGACGATCCACAAAATCGCAGTATTCGATGGTGACTGTCTCAGTCGATTGAATCAAAGACACCTCTTTATCAAGTGCCCCCAGATAGGATCGATAATCGCTCAGTAAATCTTTGTATAGCTTGTCTCGGTTTTCCAGCAGCGCCAGCCCAGCAGGGCTCGGGTCAATTTTCTGTAACTCTGGCAATTGCAGCAAAAAAGCTCGCTGCCTCTCTTGTAGCTTGATGAGTTCCAAATTCGAACGGGCAGATTCAGCAATTCGCTGAGCAATTTCATCCCGCAAGCTGGAGACTTCCGGAAGGGTGATACGATGATCCCGAAGCAAAACTCCGGTTTCCGGATCAATGGACAAATTTGCTGATTCCAGCAACCTCACCCGAGCACGTGCCGAGTCAGACTGTTCCCTGATTCCTTCCAAGCGGATCTCTTTGTTGCGAACTTGCTCCAGAGTTTTCGCCAACTTGGCCCCAATCCCCGTCTCTCCCGTTCTTAGCTCGGCAAGAGCTACATTCTCCTTCGCCCATAGTTCCTGCAAGGGCGTCTGACTGCTCGCTACATTTTCCTCCGCCTCCGCCTGCTCCTGAGTGGCTTCAACCTTCTTCATTGCAAGCAAGGCCTGTTCCAAACCGGACTGCCGCGCGCGAGAGGACTTCAATTGCCTTTCAACCAAAGCCCGTTCCAGATTGTTTTGGTCGAGCAAAAACTGTTGCAGTGACAGATCTTGCTCTAAGGTCTTTCTTTCCGCCTCATTCCTCTGACTGATCGCGGAGAATAACTGTCGCGCAACCAGAGCATCTTCTCCCCCTCCAGTAACCTCGGGACCACTAACTGCCTGCTCGTCTGCAAGAGCTGCGATCCTTGACTCGATTCTTTTCTTTTCTTCAGGAAACCGATTCGGAAAGTCAGCCAAACTTTCCAAACGGTTGGCTAATTGCTCACTAATCTTGGACTGGCTGCTAATCTCCGCTTCCAACTCGGCAGCAGCAAGATCATCCTTCACCAAAGCCACTTCGGGTTCATTCTTTAGCTCTTCTGCGACCCTCTTGTTTTCTTCCTCAGCCTTTTGCAGCTTCAATTGTAACTCCTCGGAAATGCGGAGGAAACTTTCCTTGTCTTTCAGTGTCTGCAAAAGCTCCTGGTAGCTGGATACAAGCTTACTCTGAGAACTTTCCTCATTGCTGCTCAGCTCAGCGATACGCGCTTCGATCTTTGAGG
>JAHDCN010000233.1:2614-4905 GCA_020629815.1 Verrucomicrobiota bacterium | reverse complement strand
ATTGTTTTGCATTCGAGAGAGACAGCGATTGGTTTTTACGAAAAACTGGGCTATCAGGCAGAGGGTGAGGCCTTCACCGAAGTGGGACTTCCCCATCGCCTGATGCGAAAATATCTTTCCTGATCTGCCGTTACCATTATGTCACCCGAACTCGAACTTGCCATCGATGCCGCCCGCGCTGCGGGAGTCCTGCTCAGGGAAAACTATGAGACGCCCCTCGAAGTCGATGAAATGCACACGCATGACATCAAGCTGGCGCTCGATGTGAAGAGTCAGGATTTGATTACCGGCAAAATCCTTGAGACATTTCCCGATCATGCCATTTACGGCGAAGAGGGCCTGGCGGGAAACCAGGAAAGCCCGAATCAATGGATCGTAGATCCAATCGACGGAACCGTGAACTTCTTTTACGGTCTACCGCATTTCTGCATATCCATTGCGATGCGCCGCGAAGGCAAAATTTTGATCGGTGTAATTTACGACCCTTTGTTAGACGAGCTGTATGCCGTGGACTTTGACGGACCTCCTACGCGGAACGGCAAACCCATTTCCTGCAGCCCCCGTGAAGAACTGAAAGATGCGGTCGTGACGATTGGTTTTTCGAAATCGAGAGAGGCAATGGATGTCGGTCTGGCCCGCTACCGCCGAGTCGCTTATCGGGTGAGAAAGACCAGAATGCTCGGCAGCGCGGCAATGGCGATGGCCTTCGTCGCTTGTGGCAGACTGGATGCCTTTGTCGAAGAGGAGATCAGCCTTTGGGATATTGCAGCCGGAGTTCTCCTTGTGGAGCGCGCCGGAGGCTCTATTACCATGGGGAATTCGCGAACCAATCAGGACAAGATGAGTATCATTGCCACCAATGGAAAGATTCCTCTTATCGAACTGCTGAATCAGGAAGACGAAAGCTGAGCGATAGCCTCACCCGCAATGTAGGCAGTGGTCCATGCCGCCTGGAAATTGAAGCCGCCGGTCACTCCATCGATATCGAGCACTTCTCCCGCAAAGAACAAGCCGGGCTGAACGCGGCTTTGCATGGTTTTAAAATCAACGCCTTTCAATTCAACACCACCACAGGTAACGAACTCATCTTTGTTCATACTTTTGCCATCCACATTGAAACGACAGGCTGTCAGGTGAGCGGCTAGTTGGTGAGCCGTGGATTTCTTCAAATGCGGCCACGCCAAATCTTCCGGCTCATCATCGTTTTCCAACACCGGATCCACCAAATGCTCCCACAGCCTTTGAGGAATTCCAAACTGTGGATGATTGCGCAGTGATTTCTTCGGGTGAGTTGTCCGCAATTCGAAAAGAGCGGTAACCACCTCTTCTTCGCTCTCCGTTCCGGTCCAGTTGATTACGATTGGAAAATGATAGTTCACCTGCTGCAATTCCCTGGCTGCCAAAGCTGACACTTTCAACACAGCCGGCCCACTTAGCCCCCAATGGGTAATCAGGACAGCGCCGGTCGCCTGCTGCTTTTGATCCGGAACACTTGCAGTCGCATGCTGAACCGATACACCCTGTAAATCATCGAGTCGGGAATCGGAAATCTTGCAGGTAAACAGGGAAGGGGCCGCAGGAACAATCTCGTGCCCCAAAGCTTCCGCAATATCCGCACCCGCCGGGTTACGAATGCCTCCAGTGGTAAGCAGAACTGAGTCAGCCAGCATGGTTTCACCATCTTTACAGCGGATTTGAAACGGCTTTCCCTCTGCTTTATCCACGGTCTCCACTTCGGTGTGGGTCATCACTTCGATTCCCAGTTCCCGCGCAGTTTCCTCGAGACATTCAACTATGCTCTCTGAGCTGTCCGAAACGGGGAACACCCGATTATCGTCTTCAATCTTTAGCGCAACTCCACGCGACTCGAACCAATCCATCGTATCACCCGGAGCCCAACGGTGAAATGGACCAATCAGCTGCCTTGCCCCTCGAGGGTAGTGATCAACCAACTCCTTCGGGAGAAAACAACCGTGTGTCACATTGCACCGTCCGCCCCCGGAGATTCTTACCTTCCCGAGCACCTGTGGATTTTTCTCCACGATTCTGATGCGGAGAGGAACGTCACTTTTTTCCGCAGCCGAAATGGCTCCGAAAAATCCGGCTGCTCCCCCACCGATAACCAGCAGATCGACTGAGTCCGACATGAAAGCTGCTTAGCAGAAAAACCGGTCCTGGGCCGGGTTTTCCCCGGAATCCCGACGGCAAAAGCCCGTTCCTGCCAGGTGATTGAGACAGTGGTATACCTTCTCGATATCAGCCTCTCCAAGATTGGCGGCCATATCTTCTGC
>JAHDCN010000233.1:0-2514 GCA_020629815.1 Verrucomicrobiota bacterium | reverse complement strand
TCATCAACAGCAAACGAATCACCGGACCGGGTATTTTGAACTTCGATAAAAGTAGCGAAGAAATTCAACAAGCCTTCGCGCAATTGCTGAACGTAAGCGTGCTGGTCCGTGGAACCTTTGTTGCCGTAGACTGCAATTCCTTGATTCACCACGACTTCGTTTCCTATCTCATATTCTTTTCCGAGCGACTCCATAACCAGCTGTTGGAGATATTTACTCATCAGATCCAGACGATCGCAGTAAGGAATGATCACCATATCCTTGGTGCCTTTTCCTCCCCCGGAGTAGTGCCACATCAGGGCAAGCGTCATCGCCGCATTTTGTGCCGCATCCTGATTGCGAGTCTGCTCATCCATAGCGGCTGCGCCCTCAAGCATCGCTTCGGTATCAAGACCAAGCAGTGCAAACGGCAACAATCCAACGGCACTCATCACCGAAGTCCGGCCACCGATCCAGCTGACCATAGGAAAACGTGCCAGCCAACCGTTTGAGGTAGCATATTTATCCAGCTTGCTATCCACCCCTGTTACGGCAACCGCATGCTTGGCAAAATCCAGGCCGATACTTTTATAGCGGGCTTCCGTTTCCAGCATTCCATTGCGGGTCTCTGCCGTGCCGCCTGATTTCGAAATCACGATCACCAGCGTTTCGGAAAGATCGTGGCCGAGTGAGTCGAGCACATTGTCGATCCCACCCGGGTCGGTATTGTCGAGAAAGTGAAGATCCACCGGCGAATTCGCCGGCAACAAAGCGCGTGCTACCAACTGTGGCCCAAGGGCTGATCCACCAATGCCCACGACAAGTACGTGACGAAATGAACTTCCTTTTTCTGACTGAATTTCTCCATTCAGAACTTTTCCGGAGAAGGCAGCAATGTCCTGCTGCACCTGACGAATCCAATCCCCTTCTTCAGTGGGAGCCAGATCGGGATTCCGCAGCCAATAGTGGCCAACCTTTCTTCCCTCATCGATGTTGGCGATCTCCCCCTGCTCAAGAGCAACCATATCGGCAAAAGCTCTCTCAATGTCTTCGGATATCCCCGCGCTGTAATCGTCAGGGATATCCATACGACTGGTATCAAGCGAGAATCCAATTTCCGGATAGCGGATCAATGAATGGGAATACTTTTGCCAACTGCTACTCATCACTTTTTATGTTCGACACTTCCGGTGGATTCGCAAAAGGTTTTGCCAATGAAAATCCTATCTTTTATCGCTTTCCTTCTGCTGGGACTTTGTCTTCACCCCTGCTTTGCAGAAAAACCGGCAAAGGCAGAAACAGAATCCGCGGCAAGCCAGGCACCGTTTCGGCACGCCGTGTTTTTCCGTTTCAAAAAAGAGGTCTCAGATGAGGAGATTGCCAAGATCGAAGAAGCGTTTGCTGCACTGCCCGAAAAAATCAAAGAGATCAAGGACTTCGAGTGGGGCACTTCGGAAAGCGTGGAAGGTTTAAATGACGACTTCACTCATTGTTTCTTCGTCACGTTTGAAAACAAAGCCGGACTGGAAGTCTATATTCCGCATCCAGACCACAAAGCATTCGTAGCTTTATTGAAAGACAAGCTGGACAAAGTCTTCGTTTTTGATTACACCGCTAAGTGACCACTAAATAACGAACGGTCCAACAGGGTTGACTACACGAAGCAACCCTGTTGGGCCGATTTTTTTTGCTCTTTTCTACAAGAGGCTTGCGGCAGCCTGATCGAGAAACATCCGACAGTCCGGGTGTTCCTGTAAAATTGACGCCGGCACTTCGGGAGTCACCGGGCCCTGCAGCGCAGCTTTTACGGCTTCGGCTTTTCTTTCATCTGGCACTGAGCAGATGATCGTCCTGCTTTTCATGATCTGTCTTATCGACATCGAAATCGCCTGTCTGGGAACCGATTCAAAATCCGGAAACCATCCCTCTCCCAATTGCTGCTGACGACAGGCATCGTCCAGATCCACAACCAGATAAGGACTCTCCGTTTCGAAATCAGCCGGTGGGTCGTTAAACGCAAGGTGGCCATTCTCGCCAATCCCGACAAACGCTACATCGATCGGATGATTGGAGATGACCGAACCGACCCGATCGCATTCTTCAGCAGGATCCTTTTCACCATCGAGAAAATGAAAGGCGCTCATTGGTATGGGCAATTGACTGACAAATCGCTGCCAAAGATATTTTCGAAAGCTGGCGTCGTGCTCAATCGGCAAATCAATGTATTCGTCGAGGTGAAACCCGGTCATCGTTTGCCAGGGAAGATCTTTCTGACGCAGATTTTCCAACACCGAAAACTGAGAGGCCCCGGTCGCAACGATAATGGATGCCCCATCTTTGCCGCGCAGATCTTTTGCACCCGATTCCGCAGCTGCGGCTCCCATTTCCTCCACCGTTTCAAAAATGTGTGTCTCCATTTGGATCGAATGGTGAAGCGATGAGAAAAGGAAAGCAAGAATTCCCTGATGCGCAGAAGCGGGAACTAAGTCATGGAGCCGGTGGGCGGAATTGAACCGCCGACCCACGCATTACGAA
>JAHDCN010000232.1:3086-4912 GCA_020629815.1 Verrucomicrobiota bacterium | reverse complement strand
GATGGAAACAAAAATCCTTTCCGACTGCAAGGACAACCTGTCGAGTTATAGTAAGAGGGATGGAATCGAATGGAGACATGCCTTGGTACGTAGTGGTGCTGATACCGCTTGGCTTCTTTATTATCTTCCCGTTGTTTTGGAGCCTTATCGTATTTCTGATTTCCCGAACGGGTTGGTCTCTTTTTGCCCGCGAGTTCGCGACCGTCAAATCCCCTGAGGCGAGCTGGTATGGCATGCGCAGTGGCCGTGTAGGAATTGGTAATTACAATGGAGTTCTAAACATAGCTATTTCGGCTGATGGCATTTTTCTCGAACCACTGCTGATTTTTCGTCCGGGTCACAAGCGTCTGTTGATCCCTTTTTCGGCGATTGAAAAATTCAACGAGACCTCATTTCCCTTCGCCGGAATTCGGGTGTATGCGAAATCGGGCCGGGCGTCGATGAGCTTTACCTTGCCGCCGGAAGCAAAAGCTGAGCTGGAGAAAATGATTCAGTCACACGCATGAAACGTTTGCTGATCCTGTTTCTGGTTCTCGCCCTGCTGGTGATCATCCCGTTTGTGATCTGGGGGGATTTTTTTGAATCCCAGATGTCACTGGAAAAAACGGTCGCCTACCTGCGCGGAACGGGTCACTGGGCGTGGCTGCTTGGGCTCGGCCTTCTGGTCAGCGATTTGTTTCTACCGATTCTCGGGACTGCCGTGATGTCAGCGCTTGGCTTGATTTACGGATGGTTCGTTGGTGGCTTGATCAGCGCGGTGGGATCGATCGGTTCCGGATTGTTGGCGTATTTTCTCTGTATCAAGGCGGGGCGCGGACTGGCGACAAAGATCGCCGGAGAAAAAGGATTAGCTGAAGGTGAGCGGATCTTTCGTAGTGAGAGCGGCGGCTGGCTGGTGGCGCTGTCGCGCTGGATGCCGGTGTTACCGGAAGTGATCGCCTGCCTTGCCGGTTTAGCGCGTATGCCGTTCCGCAAATTCTTTGCGGCACTTTGTGCCGGGAGTGTGCCGCTGGGCTTCGTCTTTGCCTGGATTGGCCACAGTGGCAGGGAGGCTCCGCTGTTGGCACTTCTGCTCAGCGCGCTTCTGCCTCCAGTGATCTGGCTGGCTTTTCGTTTTTTTTGGTTCACAAAACGACGGCAAAGTTGAGAATCTGTTGTGAAGAAGTCACGATTTCCGCGGCTTGTGTTATCTTTCCAGTAAATGAGCCCAGTCGAGAAATTGCTTTTTGCCAATCTTGCCGAGAATCCGGCAGACTGGGAATTGCGTCTCGAGTTGGCGGAGAAATGTCTCGAACGGCAAGCGGGAGATGAGGCGGCTCAGTTGATTGATCAGGCTCAGGGAATTCCTGTCAGCGAAAGCCAATTGCAGCGCGCGCTGGCTTGTTCGCAGGGATATTCTCAGGGGGAGAACCTTTATCGAATACTCCATTCATATCTGGACGAAAACCCAACCAGTGCCACCGCTCACCGCGCAATTGCCGGGATGTCGCTGGGAATCGGTGAGGTGGAAAAGGCGCGGCAGATGTATCAGTCAGCAGTCCAACTGAACCCGCAATGGACTGATCCGAATTTTGAGCGGGCGCTGGCGAATCCTCCAGAGCCTCGACCGTTCCCTAAAGTGGAGCAGCCGGAGCCTATACCGGAGCCTGTTGAGAAAAAGCAGCCTCCCCGTGAAGTAGCGGCACCCGTTCCGCCCAAGCGACCGGAGCCTGCAGCAAAGATTGAGGTCGTTCCACCAGCAGAGAAGAAAGCTCCTGTCGATATCGCTGCGCCAGTGCCTGCGAAAGAGACGCCTGAAGTGATCGAGCCGGTGCCTGCCGCAAAAC
>JAHDCN010000232.1:0-2986 GCA_020629815.1 Verrucomicrobiota bacterium | reverse complement strand
GAGGAAAAAGTGGAAGAGGCGGTTAGCGAAACAGTATCAGAACCGGAGCCGGAACAAACGCCGGAACCAGAATCAGAGAGCGCTGAAGACAGAAGTGGTGAACTGAGGAAGAAAGAGGGAGTTGCCGATGCACCGGTGTTGAAAAAGGCTGCCAAAAAAGAGAAGCCTGTGGCCGCAGAAGCCGATGGTGATGCTCCTTCCTTAATTACCGGAGAAGGAGAGGCAGTAAAAGGGGTGGAAGTTTCGGATTCGAAAAAGGAGACCATATCAGCTCTAACCACTGCGGTGATCGTGCACATTGTGTTGGCGATTTTGCTCGCCGTATTCGTCGTCACCCAACCGCCGCCATTGCCGCCTCAGCTTACTACCCGGACTTTTTCATCCGAAGAAGAGCGGGAATTGACTCAGTCCAAAACCAAGAAATACCGAACCGAACCTCTGGCATCGTCAAATGGCCAGCAGATGGATATTTCCACATCGGTGGCGGCGTCGAGCCTGGCTCTGCCGGAGCTGACAGAGACGGACGCAAAGTTTGAGCAGCTCGGACTGTCTGGCGATATCGGCGCCTCGATGAGTTTCGGCCGAAAGGGGGGAGGCGGAGGCATGGTGTCCTTTTTTGGCTCGCGTTCTGACGCGCAGAAGGTGGTGTTTGTGGTCGATGTTTCGACCTCCATGAATCGGATGGGCAAGCTGGGTAAGACCAAGTTCGAGCTGATGAAGGAGGAACTGTCGCGCAGCGTCGAGAACCTGCCTGCCAATGTTGCCTATCAGATTATCTTTTTCTCCGGGCCTGCCTGGTTCGCCGGGCAGACTCCAGATTCCAAAAATTGGTTCGAGAAAGATGGGCGTGGCTTCTGGCACTACAAGCAGGACATCGACAGTGAGCTGCCCAGTCAGCCTTTGGTGAGGGCGAGTCCGAGTCGGATTCGCAATACACTGCAAAATATTGATGAAGTGCGAATGACCTACGGCACAGACTGGCGTTCCCCTCTCAAGATGGCGATGAATCTGAGTCCTGATGTGATTTATTTCATGACCGACGGAGCCGTGAGTCAGGACCCGGACAAGACGCCGGTAGTGGAAGATGTGCTTGCCTACAATCAGGCTCGTTCCAGGGCCAAGATCAACTGTGTCTGTCTGATGGAGTTGAAAGCGTTTGAAATGATGGATCAACTGGCGCGCGGATCAAAAGGGGAGATGTCCGTTGTATTGGAAGACGGAAAAGTCGTTCGCGGTCGTGACGTAGAAGATCTGGCTAAGTAGCGAGAAGACTGTTCCGACTTAACCCTGTTAGGTCAGTGACCATACCCTGTTGGGTCGAGGACCTAACCCTGTTGAGTCGCGTCGTTGACACCCAGTCCCGCAGCAGGGTAGGTTTGGGCCATGAAAAATCGTCGTCAGTTTCTCCAGGTTTCGGCAGCTTCGTTGTTGGGGACTCCGGTTCTTTTTGGTCAGGACGTGAAGCCCCTTCGTGAGCGTTACCAAATCGGTATCCAGGAGTACACATTCAATCGTTGGCTGAAGTCAGGAAAACTCGATCACCTCGATTACCCGGCATTGGCAAAAGAGAAGTTGGGAATCACTCATATTGAATACTGGAATCGACCTTTCAACGGCAAGCATACGGACAAAGCTTACGTTGGTGAGTTGGTAAAACGCACCACGGGTGAGGGGATGACCAATGTTTTGATTCTCGTGGATGAAAAGAAGCAACTCGACGCGGTAGACAAGGCGGACCGCGATCAGTCGGTCGATGACCACAAAGCCTGGGTGGATTGTGCCGCTCAGCTGGGGTGTTCCGCGATCCGGGTGAATTGCCGGTCAGGTGGGGACAGGGAACAGAATCTGACTAATATGGCAGATGGTCTTGGCCGCTTGTGTGATCACGCGAAGGGCACGGGAGTAAAGATTGTGATCGAACCGCATGGCGGAAATTCTCAAGATCCAGCCTGGCTGCTGGCGGCGATGAAAAAACTGAATCGCCCGGAGGCAGGCCTGTTACCTGATTTCAATAACTTCGGAGATTACGATCGATACGATGCGGTGAAACAGACTCTGCCTCATGCTGTTGCGGTTTGTGCGAAAGCTTTCGAGTTTGGAGATGATGGCAACGAGACCAAAACCGATTTCTTCCGCATGCTCAAGATCGTGCATGAATCCGGCTATGCGGGAGTGATCACCGTGGAGTTCGAGGGCCACGATATTGATCCCGTTGAAGGCTCTCGGCAGACTCGTGATCTCATTTGGAAAGCGTTGGAGGCTGCCGAGGCGTGAAGGTTCCCACAGTCAGCGATGTCGGACCGCTGCGGATCTCCGGAGCAGCGTTGGTGCTGGCTAATCTGGTCCCGATCTTCGGCGTGCTGGTTTGGAACTGGTCCGTATTCGAAATCGTTTTTCTCTACTGGGCGGAAAATCTGATTATCGGATTCCTGAATATCTTCCGCATGATTTATGCGAGCAAGGATTCCGGTCATTCCGGGCAAAAAGAATCAAAGCTCTTTTGTGTGCCGTTTTTTGCCGTGCACTATGGGTTCTTTTGCTTTGGACACGGGATCTTCGTATTTGCGATGCTGGGAAAAAAGGAAGGCTATGGCGTTGCTGATGCGATTCCTCTTTTGCTGGGTGGACCGCTGACTCTTGCCTTCGTCGGGTTGGCGGTCAGTCATCTGATTTCATTTTTCACCAACTACATCGGTCAGAAGGAATACGAAAAACGAACGCTTAACGAGGCGATGTTTTCTCCCTACGGAAGAATTGTGGTGCTCCACATTGCCATTATTTTTGGCGGGATGGCGGTTTCGTTTCTCGGTAGCCCGATCTATCTGCTGCTGGTTTTGATCGGAGGAAAAATCCTGATGGATCTTGGATTCCACTACGGCTCCCACCTGAAGTGGCGGGATGAGGAACCGGAAAGAAAGCTGCCGTGACGTGTGGCTACCGGATCGCGTTCATCACCTCAACCATCTCGATCGCCGCTTCGGCCGCT
>JAHDCN010000231.1 GCA_020629815.1 Verrucomicrobiota bacterium | reverse complement strand
GACTTCCGCCGGTAAAACGCCGCTGCGTTGCGGCACCAGAAGGACATCATCAAAGCTGAGACCGAGAGAAGGATCACCCATAGAAACCTTTTAGTTAGCGAAGGGGCAAGATCAAGCGAAAGTTTCGCATCCATGCCCGCCAATTCGCCACGCAAAATCATCCATGTAGACATGGATTGCTTTTATGCGGCGATTGAAATTCGCGAGCGACCGGAGTTGGCTGGGAAGCCGGTCGCGGTAGGCGGGGGCAGTGGTCGCGGAGTTTTGACGACCTGCAACTACGAGGCGAGGCGCTTTGGTTGTCGCTCTGCCATGCCGGGATTCAAAGCCCGTAGATTGTGCCCGGATCTGATCATGTTGCCGGTGCGTTTCGATTTGTATCGGGCGGAGTCGGCAAAAATTCGCGAGATTTTTACTGAGTTCACAGAATTGATTGAGCCGCTGTCGCTCGATGAAGCCTATCTTGATGTTTCGCATCTGCACTCGAAAGCCGCTGCGATTGCCTGGGAAATTCGAGAGCGAATTCGGGAGCGCACCGGCCTGACTGCTTCCGCCGGTATTGCCCCCAACAAGTTTCTGGCCAAGATCGCCAGCGATTGGGACAAGCCGGATGGACAGTACGAAATCACCGAAGATCGCATGGATGATTTTTTGATTCCTTTGCCGGTCGAGAAGATTTGGGGTGTCGGCAAGCGCACGGCAGAGAAGCTGCATGCTCAGGGAGTGAAAACCTGCGGCGACCTTCGCGAGTGGAAAGAATCGTTGCTGATGGCGCGTTTTGGAAAGATGGGAAGTTCGCTGTTTCGGCTTTGTCGGGGTATTGATGATCGCGAGGTGAATCCTGACCGGGAGCGCAAATCGCTCAGCAACGAAAATACCTTTCGGGAGAATATTTTCGAGCTCGAAGAGGCTCATGAGCGGATCGGGAAAATTCTTTCTGAGTTGATCGAAGACTATCAGGAGAAATGCAGCGACCGGGAGATTCGGGAGTGTTTTGTGAAGTTGAAGTTTGAAGATTTTCAGACGACCACAGCGCAAAAGGCTTCCCATCGGATTGATGTTGATCTGTATGCTGATTTGCTGGAGGAGGCCTGGCACCGGGGTCAGGGAAGGACGGTTCGCCTGATCGGTGCAGGGGTTCGCTTCGTTTCGGCTAAAAAGCCGGACTCTGATCCCAATCAGCTGGAGATGTTTGATTCGTAAACTTTTTGGCATTCAACCGAATCGCGTCGTATCTTTTCCCGCCTCTCTATGGATTATATTGAAAAAGCGCGGCGAGTTATTTCGCTGGAGATTGAGGAACTGAGTCGCCTTCTGGAGAAGGTGGAAGATTCCTTTTCGACTGCTGTGGGCTTTCTCAAGGACAGTGTCGAGTCGAAAGGAAAGATCGTCGTTATCGGCGTAGGCAAGTCGGGCAATATTGGCAGCAAGCTGGTGGCCACTTTCAATTCCACCGGCGCACCTGCAGCGGTATTGAATTGCCAGGATGCCTTGCATGGCGATCTCGGTTTGGTGAACGAAGGTGATACAGTGCTGGCCTTGAGCTACTCCGGGGAGACGGCAGAGTTGCTCAATGTCTTGCCTCATCTGAAGCGGCGCGGCGCCCGGATTGTAGCAATTACCGGAGGTGTTGATTCGACGCTGGCAAAGGCATCTGATTGCGTTCTCGATGTCGGAGTCAGCCGGGAGGCATGTCCTTTAAATTTGGCGCCCACTTCCAGCACGACCAGTTCTCTGGTGATTGGTGATGCGTTGGCGATGGTTTTACTGGAAGCGCGCGGCTTTACAAAAGACAGTTTTGCAGAGCTTCACCCCGGGGGATCTTTGGGCAGGGCGCTCCTGCTGCGGGCTGGTGAAATAATGCGGACAGGTGATGATTTTGTCACGGTCACGGCTGACGCTACGATTCTCGCAGTGGTAAAACAAATGACTGCAGCCCGCTGTGGTGCAACTGTTGTTGTGACGGGTTCCGGTAAGTTGGCCGGTGTTTTTACCCAAGGGGACTTTGCCCGCTCCTTTCAGGATGGCGATGCTGATTTCGCAACCAAGCCAGTGGAAGCGCTGATGACTGCCAATCCGATCCACGTCGAAGAATCACGACTGGTAGGGGAGGTGTTGAAGCTTTTGGAGGATCACCGAATCGACGATTTGGTCGTGGTAAACGACACTGGTGAACCGGTTGGCTTGATTGACACGCAGGATCTGACTCGTGTCCACGTCGTGTAAAAAATCGATCAATCGATTCCGTGTTCGTCGCGAAATTCTTCGATTTCGTTCCAGACAGCGTCGGCGATATCTTCTTTGGAAATTCGATCAAACAGATTGGAAAACACTTCTTTCTCATCGGCGTCGATCACCCCGTCTTCCATGGCCAGCTTTTTAAGCATGGCTAATTCCTGTCCGTCGATAGTGTTGTCATTGGCAAACATCACCAGGAACGAATAGGCAATCAATTTTCGCGCATCGTCTGTCATGTCGCATTGTTTCACGGAACCAAAAGTTCGCCACCATTTTCCCGTGACAGTGTAGTTGCTTCCGCGCAATGGTAATCAAACAATGAAAAAGACAGGACTGCTTCTGGATACCTTGTTTCGTGATCATGAACCCGGTGATCATCATCCCGAGGCGCCCGGTCGTATTCAGGCTATCTACGACCAGCTTCATTCTGATGAAAAGGTGGAGAAGTGTCAGGCGATCGAGCATCGCAATGTGACCGATGATGAAGTTCTTCTGGTTCACACAGATGGATACCTGAAAACCGTATTGGCCGAGATTGATGGAAAATCATCGGGAATGCTGAGTACGGGAGATACGAATTTCAGCCCGGACTCTCTGTCTGTTGCGAGGCGGGCGTCGGGAGGATTGCTCAATGCTGTCGACGGTGTGGTGGACGGCGATCTCGACAATGCATTTTGTGCGGTGCGTCCGCCGGGACACCATGCCACCCCGGATCGGGGTATGGGGTTTTGTATCTTCAACAATGCGGCGATCGCTGCCCGTTATGCTCAGAAGCAGCACGGGCTGGAGCGTGTTGCGATAATCGATTGGGATGTGCACCACGGCAACGGCACTCAGGATATTTTCTACAATGATGGGAGTGTCTATTTTTTCTCCACGCATCAACACCCGTGGTATCCCGGCACGGGAATGGCTTCCGAAACCGGAGCCGGGGCGGGACCGAATACTACGTTGAACGTGCCACTACCGGCCGGCACCGGAATGGAAAAGATCGGAGCTGCTTTCCGAAATGAATTCACCGCCGCGATGAAAGACTACAAGCCGGACTTGTTGATCATTTCTGCTGGGTTCGACAGCCGGGCAGGGGATCCGCTCGGTGATTTTCAGCTTTCCGATGATGACTTCGTTTCGCTGACGAAAATCCTACTCGAAATGGCGGGTGAATTTGCCGAAGGGCGGCTCGTTTCTGTTCTGGAAGGTGGTTACAATCAAGCGGGATTGGCCAAAGCAGTTTCCAGTCATCTGGGGGCGCTGATGGGAGAGTGATTATGAGTAATATCGAAGAATCAGATTGGAAGAAAATCCGCGGAATGGTAGAGGAGATTCGGGAGGCTTATCTTGAGCGTAAAAATGCGGAGCTAAGACAAATGCTTGCAGACGACAAGGATTCCGCTACCGGAAGTTTTTGGCGCGCACACGAACATTCGCAAGAGGTATCCAAAGTGTTGCAATACTGCCTGGATGATCAAAGGCGTTCCAATATGCTGAGCAAGATGGGCGCGATGAAAGCGAACGGGTTGCTAAGCGATGATCAGATGGCGGAATTTTCCGAAAAGACCCAGTCTATTATTAAGTTGTTCACGGAATCGTAGTGGGCAAATTTCTAATCGTGGGTCACGCCCGCAAATCAGCGAAAATTAAACGCCCGGCACTGGTCTGCATGGAGCTGGCGATGACCACATTCTGAGTGGTGCCGATTTTTTCGCGACCTTCGTTGACCACGATCATTGTGCCGTCCGAAAGGAACCCGACGGCTTGATTTTTGTCTTTTCCTTCCTTCACCAGATCCAGCTCGATTTCGTCTCCCGGTGATACGCGCGAGCGAAGTGATTTGGCGAGTTCGTTCAAGTTGAGAACGGTCACCCCCTGAAGTCGGGCAACTTCTGCGAGATTTGCATCGTTGGTGAGAATCCGCGCACCGATGCGTTTGCTGAGTTCGGTGAGTTTGCCATCAACTGTCGTCTCGTCCGGGATATCCTCTTCTGTGATGATGATGTCGAAGCTGTCGGACTCCTGCATTTTTTTCAATGATTCGAGGCCGCGCTTGCCTTTGCTGCGTTTCGATTCATCGCTGGAGTCGGCAAGGGTTTGTAATTCATCCAGGACAAAGCGGGGAACCACAAGTGATCCACCCAGAAATCCGGTCGAAATGATGCCGGGAAGTCTTCCTTCGATGATGATGTTGCTGTCGATCAATGTGGGAAGTTCCTGAAGAGAATCCTGCCGGAATCGCACATAGGGAATTAGCAGGGAAAATTCCTCTCTTTTACTGCGCAGGGCGAGCATGACTCCGATGAATCCGAACGCCAGGTAGATGGCCATGTTGAAGGCTTCATTGGCCAACTCAAATTGTTGCATCCACCCAGCTTGAAGAAATCCGATCCGCGTTACCAACCAGGCGCAAAGGAATCCGATGAGCAGTCCCACGGTAGCAGTGCTGAAACCGCGAATCGAAAAATTCCGAAGAGCGATATCGATCAAGATTACAATGAGACCAAAGGCAAGTCCGGCCAGGGCACCGATCCACCCTGAATCGATATCGTCACCCATTGCCACAATGATCCCCACGTAGATGGTGACCACCACGAAGAAGGCACGAATCACATTCAGCGAAATCGACTTTTGCATGCACGGGAACTATACCCGGGAAACCAGTGTCTGCGCAACGGTCCGATTAAGGTGTTTGTGTTG
>JAHDCN010000230.1:1369-4965 GCA_020629815.1 Verrucomicrobiota bacterium | reverse complement strand
ACATGGCCAGCGCCGCGACTTCTCCGAGAGTGACTTTCGGGTGGAAACGCAGACCACCCTTCACGGGCCCTCGCGACAGATGATGCTGAACCCGGTAGCCGAAAAAGACCTCGGTGGTCCCATCGTCGAGTGTTACCGGCATGGAGAATGTGAGCAGTCGTTTCGGCCAGAGACAGCGCTCCCGAATCTGTTCATCCAGCTCCAGGAAATCGGCAACCCGGTCAAACTGTTCCGCCGCCATGGCGAAAACCGGTTCTTTCAGTAATTCATCTTTCATCGCAAAAATAGCGGGATTGTTCTTCTAGACTCGCTCACCTGATACAAGGCGCAGGAGTTGGCCTATATTGCAATGCTTTTCCAAATCGTGACGAAAAGGAAACTCCAAATTGATTTTGTAGTGGTTTCTTCGACCTACCTTTTCAATTTCTATAACGCCCTCTTCTGCCAACTCTTTCACAATTCGCTGAACAATCCGCAAGGTCAATCCAACCCTCACCGACACCTCAGCCAGACGCATGTCCGGGTCGCTGTAGAGGCAGACCAGTACGTGAGCATGATTGCTGAGAAACCCCCACGAAGGGCGCTCCACCATCGTTTGAATAGCTGGGAGATCTGAGTTTTTTTGCATAACACCTAAAACACGCTATTTGAAACACCTTTTGAGTAAAGCACAAAATCTCCGCGTTTGTGATCCACGGCGACCAATGCGCTCTTCTGGTTTTCAATTCGAATACGCTCCCGCATTTCCATGCGGAAGCTGAGCGCAAATCCGACAAGGAAGATCACGCCGACAAGAAGCAGCGAAATAATCGCGGCTATGAAGGGAACTTTCCACGCAGCTATCATTACAGCTCTCCGTGATGGCTCACCCAATCGAAATTTCGGTTTTTCTTTCATTCTATTTTGAGTTGTCTCGGTTTCCGGATTCGAGCCCTGGAAAAAATCGAGTTTTTATTCAAAATTTGTTGCACAAACAATAAAGCATGCTTTTTTAAGCATGTAAACAATAACATGTGAAATGAAAAAAGAAATCTTCTCAAACTTGCTCAACCGCCTTGTAGAGATTGAGCCAAACAACAGCCCACTCATCAGCTGCTTCGTGAACTTGGAACATCCGCGTTCCAACTACGCCAAGCCATTTGAAGATCAGTTTGAGACGATGCGAAAACGGATGTCGGGAGATCGAAAGATCGATTTCGAAGATGCAGTCGATGAAATCCGTGACTACTTGGAAAATAAGATTCGTCCCGGATCCAGAGGAGCAGCTATCTTCGCCCGATGGGGAGACCACCCCGTCTTTTTACCTCTTCAGTTCGAAGTGCCAGTGAGCAACTCATTCATCGTTGATGAGCTGCCCCACATCTATCCGCTGATCGAACTGAAAGACACCTACCATCGTTTCGTCATCGCAATTGCTACGGAGAACGAAGCACGCATTTTGGAGACAACGATCGGTTCCGTGACGGAGGACATCATGAAGAAGCGACCGGAGTATCGATCGCGTCTGGGTCGGGAGTGGACTCGTGAACACTACCATAATCACCGCAAAGAAAGAGCTTCCCGGTTTGTGAAGGAAAAGGTAGAGGTGATCGAGTCATTAATGGACAAAGGTGGTCATAGCCATCTCGTTCTGGCTGGCTCGCCGAAGATGGTGGCACGCCTCAAGAAGGCTCTTCCCGCTCGACTGGCAGATCAGGTAATTGATACGCTCAATATAAATCCGAAGCATGGCATCAGCCCGATTCTCAGCGAGGCGATGCATCTGTTCGTCGCTTTGGAAAATGTAGAGAGTCACGATAAGGCCCGCGAGCTGGAGTCCGCTGTTCTCTCGAATAATCTGGGTGTGTGCGGCTTCGATGCTTCCTATCATGCTTTGGAGGAGGGTTATGCCAGCATTCTCATCATCGACCAGCATAGTGGTGAGATAGAGCTACGCGAGGAACTGGTTCGGCTAGCGACCAAAAGAGGAATTCCAATCGAGACAGTGCGAGGAAACTCTCGGATGGAACAGCTGGGTGGCGTCGGGTGTCTGCTCCGATTCCGTCCAGAAGGGGTGACTGCAGACCGCCTTCTGTTAGAAGCGGCTTGAGTCATCCCTGCTTGGAAGAACAAAAACTCCGCCTCGGGCCGATCTCTTCCCGGCCCGGGGCGGAACGCAGACAAGATGCAGAAAAGATTAATGAATAAAACAACTGACAAAACCAGCACACTCTCGAAGTGGCTTCATCACGAAGCAGCTCCGGGTGTTTTGCTCATCCTCGCAACTGTTGCAGCACTAATTGTAGCGAATTCCGGCGTTGCCTGGTACACACAGCTCCTTGAAGTCTATGCCCGGCTCTCGGTCGGCTCCTGGGGAATTGAAAAACCTTTACTCCTGTGGATCAACGACGGCCTGATGGCCGTGTTCTTTCTTCTGGTTGGCCTTGAGCTAAAACGAGAGGTTCTCGTAGGGGAACTCTCTGATCGACGGAAAATCATTTTACCTCTCGCCGGGGCAATTGGAGGAATGGCTATACCTGCAGCCATCTATGTATTTATCAACCGGGGAGACCCTGTCGCACTAAATGGCTGGGCCATCCCGGCCGCCACCGATATTGCTTTTGCCCTCGGCATCCTGGCGATTCTCGGCAGTCGCGTGCCGGTGGCATTGAAGATTCTACTTACCTCAATAGCTGTCATTGATGATCTGGGAGCGATTGCGATTATCGCCCTGTTTTACACAGATCAACTTTCCCTATTCTCGCTTGGCTTTGCTGCAGCGATGTTACTGATCCTTTTTACTCTCAATCGTAAAGGGATTACGAAAGCAGCCCCCTACATCGTGGTCGGACTACTCTTGTGGGTAGCAGTTTTGAAGTCAGGCGTCCACGCCACCCTCGCCGGTGTGACGCTTGCCGCCTTCATCCCCCTGAAAGGAAAGAAGGCGGAGGAAACCGGACTGCTCCCCAGGATGGAGAAAGGATTACACAGCTGGGTTATGTTTCTGATCCTTCCCATTTTCGCATTTGCCAATGCAGGCGTTCCTCTGAAAGGGCTCAGTCCGTCCTCACTAATGGAGCCTGTTCCGCTTGGAATCATGCTCGGGCTTTTCGTTGGTAAGCAAATCGGAATCTTTGGTTTTTGTTGGGTTGTCGTAAAAGCAGGGATAGCCCGCCTCCCTAACAAGGTGGGATGGGGTGAGCTTCATGGGTTATCCCTGCTTTGCGGCATTGGCTTTACGATGAGTCTTTTTATTGGGTCGCTCGCATTCGAAGGTGGTGGTGGTCCGAATCATATCGACGATCGAGTAGGAATTCTCGCCGGTTCATTTCTCTCTGCTGTAACAGGAATTGGCGTGTTACTCCTCGCCAGTGCCCGTTCCCGCCGGGAAACAGACTCCGTCTCCTCTTTTACTAATCGAGCGCAGTGGATCGCTGGCAGTTCGATCGTTATTGGGATCGGAGTCGTTCTTCTTCTTACCAGCGGCGCACCGCGTTCATCGAAGGATCAACGAGAACTCCCCTCCCCGTCTGACATCCAGATGCTCGAGACGCTCGCGCTCGAAAGTGAAAACCATGCAAAAACGACATCACCATGAAACTACTGAAATCGGAAAC
>JAHDCN010000230.1:0-1269 GCA_020629815.1 Verrucomicrobiota bacterium | reverse complement strand
ATTGAAGAAATGCTGGACCGTTTCGACACCGGTATGTGCGACACTAGTACTAGCAACGCAGTTGCTCTTGCTGCGAATCGGCACTTTCATACGAACAAACCTTCCTCGGTTATCCGCAAAGACGGCGGTGCCACCCTTTTTGTCGATTCTATCGGCTACGCGCTTTCAAGCGAAACTGTTGAGTGGCTGGATTCCTGCTTAAGCGGCCTCCCGGTTAGGCCGATCCAGATTGCGCTAACTTCGACGGACGTCGTTCGCATCTATCCAAAAACAAAACGAAAGAAAGAATCGATCGCCGCTTAGCTGAAGTTCTGAATCAGGGCGTTGTTGAGGACCTGTTTACAGGGGAGTATGGTTCACCCGGTGTCTTACACCGGGGGAACCAATCTCATGCAGAAAACAATTCCATTCAAAATTCCGAATACTCACGGTGGCTTTGCAGATTGCCATGGCTTGATCCAAAAAACGGATGAAGGGATCTCGCTGCAATTCCAGCCGAAAGACAATTTCTTCGGTGCCATTAAAGGCCATATCAGACTGGTGGAAATTCCCATTTCGGAAATCGAAGAGATCGAAATGACCACGACACTGGTCAAGAACTGGATCGTGATTCGAATGGCAAACTTGCACCGCACCCGCAACGTTCCCTGCAAGACACCAGGTGAGGTCCGACTGGCAATTGCACGAAAGGACAAGCCTCAGGCCGAGGAACTGCTTTCTCAGCTGCAATTGGAAATCGCTGAAGAACGACTGAGGCAGACTCGCGAGGAATAACTTGGGAATCGTCATTTCGACCGAGCTTGCGAAGGAGAAATCTCGCGAAGGCCTGAGTATGTGCCGTCTCGAAATAGTTGAATCAAGGTCATTAGTCAATCTAAGGCGCAGGTGCCGAACTGGCATCCGCTTCATTCGTCGGAAAAAAATGATAAAGGGCCTATCTATGAAAATATGCACCACATTTCCGCTGAGCACTGCCCTCACTTTCCCCTTGCAATAATTTCTATAAAATCTTAGATAAGTTAACCTTTAACCTGTCTGGATTTTCATGAAGACCACTTGTTTTGCGCTTGCCTGTCTGGGAGCGTTCTCTCTTTTATTTCTAACCTCCTGTGTCACAACAGGAAGCGGAGGCGGTTCCGGAGGCTCCGGAATTAACGATACCGCCAAGTATCTGGCAGGTATGCCTGGCAGCGCCCGCACAGATCTGGCACTGAGCCGCAATACATCGGAATGGCGCGCCCACCAGAAGCGAATGGATGGACTCTGGGC
>JAHDCN010000229.1 GCA_020629815.1 Verrucomicrobiota bacterium | reverse complement strand
ACATCGTAGGCGTCCTGATATTCTTCCCGCAGAAACAACACTTCGACCAGCACCTTAGCGACGCCGGGCTTCAGCTCGTGATCGGGAAACTCATCGAGGAACTGCATGCCGTAGTGGTAGGCCTGCTTCCAGAATTCGATCTGCGAGGCAGACACGACCGCGTTGTGGAGAAACACTGGACGCTCCTTGTGCTGTTTACCGGCAATGTCAGACAGCACACTGAAGGTCGCGTAACTCCCGGCGAAATTCTGCATCACGAAATGAGAAGAACCGACACCGTTGAGAATCTGCAAGTGATCGGTCCGGTGCTTGCCGAGCTGCTTCTTCATTTCCGCCAAAGCTTCCTGCTTCTTGGCTTCCAATGATTCGACTACCTTCCGGGCTTCCAGCTGGGTGTAGTTCTTTTGAATTTCGGGAGTGAGTAACTTGGGATTGACCATTCGCTCAAACCAGGCAAGTGCCCTGACCGGATCGTTGCCCTGAAGGGCTGACTGAGCCAAAAACTGAAACCGAGGATTTCGCTCGTAGCGGTTGGCGTAGGTGTCGGAATCGACTACGCGGCTGTGGGCGTCAAGGAATTGGCGAACCACCGGAAATGGCTTCTCTACCGACCAGTCTTCCGCCAGGACGACGAAGATCGTTTGGCGAAGTCCGATGCTGAAATTTTCGTTCTGCAGTGGCCGAATCAGATATTCATAGCCCTTGTCAATCTGGCCGTTTTTCAGGTAGCAACGCCCCAGATTTACTCCAACAAAAATCTTATTCACCTTGGCATCTGCCTTGCCGACTTTAAGCACCTCTTCATACAAGCGAACGGCTTCTGCCCATTTCTCCCGCTGCATTTCGGTATTGCCCCATTGCATCAAGGCGGCATTTCGGAACGAGTTAGGTTTTATATCTTTGTTACCACCCTGTTTCTTGCCTTCGATCGAATCGTTCGGATATTTCTCGTAGCAGGTTTTGAAAGCAGTCACCGCGCCAGCGAGATCCTTCTTTCCTTGAAGCAGGATACCTTTGACGAAGAAGAAGTGGCCGAACACGGGGCCGAACCGCTCCATCGCGCCATCCTGATGTTCACCTATCACGGCGTTCACCACCTTCAGGCCTTCGTCCCAGCGCTGGAATTGAATATGGCTAATCGCCTTGTTGTATCCACTGACCGGATCGGTTGGGTCGTCGTCTTGCGCAGTCGCAAGAATAGCTCCGGAAAAAATCCAGATCAGGAATGCAGAAAAGAATCCGGAGCGTAGTAACATTTCTTTAGAGGCGTCCTCTGAATTTTCCTGGGTTCTTTTGGTAATCGAAACCATCTATCGGCTTGCCGTCCTTATCGACAATCGTAAAAGAGCCTTTGGTCTTTTTAGCGATCTCGGCAAACTGGGCCATGCCCTGTGTGGTTTGCATCGCAACCGTGTTGATGACGGGTTTTCCGTTCTTGGAATTCATCGACAAAATAGGTGGCGGATCATTTCCTCCGGTTCCGTCCGACATAAAAAAGATGACGTCTGGCGGAGGACTCATTTTATGCCCGACCCGAAGCGCCAATTCCCAATCGGTTCCGTAGAAGAGTCTGTGCCCCTTTACGATATTCATGGTTTGGCTGACGTTGGATGATGAAGAACTGAGCCACTCTGTCTGAGGTAATTTGGTATCGGGCCCATCGAACTCGTAATCTCCCGCGCCTTTGATTTGCTTGAAGCGATAGGTTCCTTTGGGACCGGTTGCAATATTATCTTTTCCTCCGCCAGGCTTGATCGACCAACCTTTCGACGCGTAGTAGGCTCCACCGGCAAACAGGAGAACCTGGTATTGCACACCTTTCAGTGACTTGAGGGCACGTTCCAACTCGTCGTTGCGTAGCTTCACTTGATTCGGCTTCATCGAGCCGGAGTGGTCGATCACAAACAGGAAGCGGTTGCCCGTTGAGGATCCACCAAAAAAGCTGGCACCGGATCCCATGCCTCCACCACCGGAACCGAATCCGCCGGAGCCAAAATCCGCATCACCGATGCCCAAGGGGCCCGTGCTGGTCCGGGTGACTTCCGGCATGGCAATCTTGGCGACTGCATTGGCTCGCATCAGTTGAGCGAGCGGAGCGGCTGCTGCTGCGGAAGCGGAAGTTTTCTTGGTTTGCTTGACCACGTTTTTCTTCTGCATTTCGCGCTTCTGCGCTGGTGGCCCAATGACAGCAGCCACAATCTCAGGTTCATCTTTTCGCTGAGGCAAAATCACGACCAGAGCGGCGAGAATTCCAATCAACACGTGAACGCCAACCGCGATAATAATCGCGGTCATGCGGCTACCACCTTTCTTTTCCTTCGGCGGAGGGCCGACGGGTGCGTAGGTTTCCCCATACCCTGCCTCAGCAGCATGAGCGTCAGGTGGAGGGATGAAATCAGGAACATGACCAGCAGGATCAAATGGTGCTGGCGGCGGAGGCATGCCTTCCGGCATCTGTCCTTCATCGTAAGCAACTTCCGAAACGACTTGCTCGTGTTGCACGATTTCGGGAGCAGTCAGATTCTCTGCAGCCGGTGGTGCATCGGAAGGCGAAATTTCCGGAGTCGGCGTAGCAGTCGCGCCGCCCAGCGCGGCTGCAACCGAGCGATGCTGTATAGCCTGCTCATCTTTGCCACATGCCTCACAAAGTCCGGCGAGCAACTCGTGAGCGTAGGCATTAGCCGGATTGCTCCGTAAATATTCTTCCACTAACGGGATCGAATCGGTGCCACCCAGATCCACCAACTTGTAAAGGTGATCGTCCAATTTCGGCGCAACAGGTGCAGCGCAGAGCAGACTACCTGCTTCTTTTGGCGCGTCCCGCTCCAGCATTTTCTCTGCGAGCAGCATGCGGACTGACCAGTCTTCCGGATGGTCGCCGAGGGTGTTTAGTAGGGATTGTTCAAGATCGCTCATGGCATTAGTTGGCTAAGCTTACGTTTTTGATGTTGGCCTTGGCGCAGACGTTGAGTACGTCGATAAAGCGCTGGCCGACTGCCTCGGGATCACAGTCTATGATGACTTGGGTTTCGGTGTTTGCGATTTGGGCGCTGGCGGAGTAGCGCGAAAGTCGATCCGTTAGGTTCGGAAGAATCCGGTCATTCGGGTCAGAGTCTGCGACTTCGTCGTTCACAATAACGGAGCCGTCTTCACTGATTTGCACCAGCATTTGGTCAATCTTCACCTCTTTGCTGTCGGACTTCTCCACTCCCGGAAGAGTCAGGCTGAGGTCAGCTTCAGATTTCTGCAGAGTCGTCGTCACCAGGAAGTAGATCAGCAGCAGAAACGCCACGTCGATCAGCGGACTGATATCCAGCTCCGGCTCCTGTTCGTCTGCAAATGGATTGCTGTCGGCCATCGTTTACTTGGAAGTCTGATAGGTGGAAAAAATTACGGTAGGAACGCCGCCTTCAGCAGAGGCTCGGCTGACATCCTGAATATGGCGATAGGGGACACCTTTGTGAGCGCGAAGGTGCAGGCGAGTATTCGGGTTCGATGCCTTGCGACTGGCGACTTGCTGGGTGAGTTCAGAAAGTGAAAGGGTTCCACCTCCCACATTTTTGATTGTGCCGTCCTCGTAAAGGTTGATCACGATCCGCCCATCGACCAGTTCCGGAACCTTGGAATCACTGGCAACCGGAATGATCACATTCGGGTCTTTCGGATAGGTGATGATATTGGCCGTCACCATGAAAAAGATCAGCAGCAAAAACACCAAGTCAATCATCGGCGAAAGGTCTGCTTTCAGACCCTGCCCGGCAAACAAATCGTTTTCCTTTGGCATCGCTCGTTACTTTTTCTGACTTAACCCTGTTTGGTCACTGACCTAACCCTGTTAACTCCATGACCTAACCCTGTTGGATTTCTTCGCCGCCTTCAAAGGAGGCAACCGATCTACGCAGCATACCGATCAACTCAGCGCCGTGTTCCTCGCAGTCAGCTGCCAGTTGCTGCAATCGATCCCGGAAGATAAAGTAACAAAAAATGGCCGGTAAGGCGACTACCAATCCACTCGCTGTAGTAATCAATGCCTCCGAAATGTTGCCGGCAAAAACGGAAGGATCACCGGTTCCGCCCTGACTCAATTTGGCAAACGCCCCGATCATACCAGAAACGGTTCCTAACAGACCCATCATCGGGCCCGCCTGAGCAATGATAGAGAAGTAATTGATGGTTCGCACCCGGCTGCGGTTGTGTTTCCGCGAAGCGGCAGCCATTGCCTCCGCCAGTTGCTCTGAATCCAGAACTCCATAGCCGCGTTCACCGACATAATCGAGTCCTGATCGCATCACGCTGCCTAGACAACTCGGACTGTTGTGAGCGGCACCCATAGCGCCTTCAAAATTGGCATTTTGCATTTCGCCAGCCAGCGTTTGCACGAGCACATCCGGATGAAAATTCTTCTTCTGCAAATCGATGCAGCAGAACACTAGAAGGGCGATCACAGCGATAGAAAACGATCCCAGAATCCACATCGACCAGCCGCCGGCTTTGATCATGTCAATCAGGCTGACCTCGCCGGAAGAAGCAGATCCGCTGGCGGGCTTGGCAGCCGGGGCAGGAGCAGCCTCTTCTTCACCCGGGATGCCGAGGTCAAAATCGTCTTGCGCGACAGCGAGTGGGCTGACTAGCCCATTTGCAACAATTGTGAATAGCAAAATTTGCAGATATCTTCTCATAAATGTGTCTTTTACCGATTAGGCAAATGGGCATTTTTCAGTTCAGGTCGAATCAATGGAACAGTTTTGGACAAAAAATCGGGTTACTGGCTGAAAAACGTTCGCTTCGCCTTGAGTGATTCGCCAAGAACACTGTCTAAAGAGAATCCACCTCACATAGGAATGTGAAGTAACAAGCCACAGCGGAAGGGGGATCTGGTCGGCATATTGAAGATCAAAAAAGAAAACTGCCTTTTTGATCTCATACCGCCCAGCGGCGTGATTGCATCAAAAACCGCCAGAATGGTCAAGCTCTG
>JAHDCN010000228.1 GCA_020629815.1 Verrucomicrobiota bacterium | reverse complement strand
TCAGCGGCAAATTTGCTGATCGCTTTTTCGGAATCATCACCGATCACCACAGGCACGCGCTTGGTGCGGATGGTGTGGTCAGGAGTGAGTGGACCGCGAGTGGCGACTTTGTCGATGTTTTTGCGATTCGCATAACCCACAGCTTCCGGTGAATCGTCGAGCGATGCATAAACAGCTGTTCCGCGCAGGTCGGAGACCTGCTTGCGAATTTCGGACAGACCAAGCAAGTCTTCTTTCGGCTTGGCTTTTGGCAGAGAGAAACTTTTCCCGGTCTTTTTCGCGAGATATTTTTCCGCGTCTGTGACCATCTCAATCATCAGCTCGTAGCTGCGCTTCGGATCGTCACACATGGTGAAGATCCCGTGATTCATCAGGATCAAACCGTCTAACTGGTAGGGGTCTTTCACCTTTGCCAGCTGCTTGGCGACTTGCTTTGCCAGATCGAAACCAGGCATCACGTAGGGGATCACCAGCACGCGATCGCCGTAGACTTCTTCGATGGTTTTCTTGCCGTTTTTCTGATTGGTCAGAGCGACAACGGCGTTGGCGTGAGTGTGATCGACAAATTTTTGTGGAATCACTGCGTGAAGAATTGCTTCGATACTGGGGTTGGGCGCAGCGGGATCAAGCATGGCGGCGCGCTGTTGCTTGACCATTACAGGATCACTCAGGGTATCGAACTCCGCCATTTTCAGGAGGGCCTCGGTGCGAACCGGAGCAAATCCTTCGGCCTCGATGGTGCCTAGATCCCAGCCGGAACCTTTCACGTAAATCACATCAACCTCTTCGCCGAAGAAATCTTTCTCTTTGGTTTTCACGGAGGTGTTTCCGCCACCGTGGAGAACAAGCTCAGGATTGGCACCCAACAGGCGTGATGTGTAAACGCGCTTGCCGAGATCGCCTTTGTATTTTTTTGCTTCGGAATCAGACCAGAGTGATTTCATGGAAAAGTTTTTCGTCGTTAGTGATTATTTGTTTGTGCGAGGACCTAACCCTGTTAGGTCCGGGACCATACCCTGTTTGCTCAGTGACCTAACCCTGTTGGGTTAGCCGTAGACTTCGTCCGGATTGTAGGATTGCTCCTCAATTTCCTGACCTAAGGCTACCGGATCGCCGGGTTTTTCGATATTGCGGTAAAAGCACGATCTGTATCCTGCGTGGCAACAGCCGGGGCCTTTTTGCGTGACCTTCAGCACCAGAGCATCTTGATCGCAGTCAGTCAGAATTTTTTCCACGACTTGAGTGTGGCCGGATGTTCCGCCTTTGTGCCAGAGAACTTGTCGGCTGCGGGAAAAGTAAACGGCTTCGCCGATCTCCAGAGTTTGCTTCAGTGACTCTTCGTTCATGTAGGCGACCATCAGGACTTCGCCGGTGGCGGAATCCTGGGCAATGGCTACAATCAATCCATTCTCATCGAATTTCGGAGCGAAGGTGCTACCGGTTTCGACGAGTTTTTTTTCGGCGCGATCTCCAAATGTAATAGCTGCGGAATCTGACATGGTTTCGGAAAATGTTGGACAATCCTAAACGTCCCCTCCATAGATGCAAGCCGGACGATGCAACGAGGCAAATTTATCAGTTTCGAAGGAAGTGAAGGCTGCGGCAAGTCGACCCAGATTAAGCTGCTGGTTTCGGCTCTGGAGGGGCAGGGGCATTCTGTGTTGGTGACTCGCGAGCCGGGCGGAACCGTGGTCGGTGAAAAAATTCGGGAGCTGCTGCAGTTCACGCCGGAGGCGGAAAATATGACCGACGAATCGGAGCTGTTGCTGTTTGCGGCGAGCCGGGCTCAGTTGGTACGCGAAGTGATTGAACCGGCTTTGGATAACGGTCAGTGGGTGATTGCGGATCGTTTCCTGGATTCGACTACGGTCTATCAAGGTGTCGGTCGTGGGCTCGGGATTGAGACTGTTGGCGCGATCAATTCTTTTGCCGTTGGCGAAACTTTGCCCGACCTGACGATTCTTCTCGATATGGATGCAGCAGACGGTCACGCGCGGGCGGTTGCATCGCGCGGAGAAGATCAGCCGGACCGAATCGAAGATCAGCCACTGGAGTTTTTTCAAAGCGTTCGTCAGGGTTACCTGGATCTGGCCCAAAAAGAGCCGGAACGGATCGTGATCGTCGATGCTCGCAAGACGATTGAAGAAGTGGAGCAGAGTATACGGGGAATCTTCGAGGAGCGATTCTGAGAGGCTAATATGATTTTTCCGCTCTTTGAAAAAATCCTGTTCATCGTCTGGAATCCCGTTAATCCTGTCTAAGACAACGCATGAGTTTCTCTCCGGAAAAAGCACTCGAACTTCTGCAAACCTCGCAACAGAACGGGAGGTTAGCCCATGCCTATCTGGTGACCGGTGCTCACGGATCCGGAAAAGAGCGACTGGCCATGCAATTGATCGAAATGGTCAATGGCAATGTCGGAGCCCAGTCGCTGGGCGAACTCGAGAGCAGCGTGGTGACCATCGTTTCACCTGAATCGAAATCGCGCCGTATCTCCGTGGAGACGATTCGAAAGGCGGAACACGTCTTGAAGATGGCCGCGCCGGAAGGTGTGACGAAATTTGCGGTGATCGTTGATGCCGACCGGATGAATGATGCCTCAGCCAATGCGTTTTTGAAAACGTTAGAGGAGCCACCTGCATCGAGTCGATTGATCCTGTTGACCTCGGCGCCCGAACAATTGCTTGATACGATTTTGTCGCGCTGCATCAAGATTTCACTGGCCGGCAAATCCGGTCCGGTCGAAATCGAAGAAGGTGCCCGGGGTTTGCTCGATATTTTGCGCGATCATGCGCTTTCAGGAAATCGCAACATTTCCGGTGCGCTCGGTGTGATGGCCAAGTTTTCCGCCATTTTGAAACAGGAAAAAGCGTCTATCGCTGAACGCAACAAAGCGGCTGAGAAACAGGAAGTGGAAAAATACGCCAAGCGGACCGAAGGCGATTACCTCAAGCAGCGGGAGAATTACTACAAGGCGTTGACTGAGGCTGAATACATCGAGCAACGCAACCGGCTTACCGAATACCTGGTAATGTGGTTTGGCGATGCACTTCGTCAGCAGAACGGATCGCAGCATTTGGATCTCCCGGACTATGCGGAAGCAACCGGCAAACTGGCGCAGGATTTTCAGGCAACCGAGCTGACCCGAAAAGTGGATGCCGTTCAGGAGTTGCGTTCGAATTTGAACACCAATGCGTTTGAGCCACTGGTACTGGAGGCAGGATTTATTCGGGCATTCGGGTGACAGGATTTACAAGATTCTGTAGGGATTTACAGGACTCTGGTAGGCAGTGTGGATGCTCAACTGAAAAAGGTAGGGATGTGTGTCCCCACGCATCCGCGGTCGACTGGCTCTATTATCAACGATTCAAAGAAACCATGAAGAAAGGAAGGGCATGAAGGATCAAAAGTAGAAAACTTCATGATCTTCAATTTCTTCATGGTTCTTTTATCAACGTATCCGTGAACTTTAACGGGCCGTTGACCCGAGCAGGAGCCACCTGTATTTTCCGCTTATGAAACGACTCCTCGCGATTTGTTCGCTCCTCATTTTTTCCTTATCTTGTAACGCAGCCGACCGGCCGAATATCGTCTGGATCATTGCCGATGATATGTCGGCGCACTTTTCCTGCTACGGGGAAAAGTTGATCACGACTCCTCATGTCGATGCGTTGGCAGAGCGGGGGACTTTGTTTTCAAAAGCTTTCGTAACGGCTCCGGTTTGTTCGACCAACCGCTCGGCTTTCATCACAGGGATGTATCAAACTTCGATCGGTGCTCATCAGCATCGGAGCGGGCGGGGGAAGTTGAAGATCGAATTGCCCGAGGGGGTAAAGATTGTGCCTGAGCTGTTTCAGGACGGCGACTACTTCACTTCGATTTCCGGTTGGCCTATCCAAAAGGGAAAACGGGGTAAAACGGATTACAATTTCGAATGGGATGAGAGCGCTTACGCTGGCAACGATTGGCGACTACGGAAAGAGGGGCAGCCTTTCTTTCATCAGGTGCAAATTCCCGGAGGTAAGCTTCGCGGCGCGGATCATGAGAAGACCGCGGACTTTCGCAAGCGTATGGAGGAAATTCACGGAGCCGGTCCAAAGCCGGAGGAAGTCAGCTTGCCACCTTACTATCCACGTGACCCCGAGCTGCTCCACGATTGGGCTGCTTACCTCGATTCGGCGAAGGAAACTGATCGAGTGGTAGGTGAAGTGGTCGCCCGATTGAAAGAAGATGGCCTTTTGGAAAACACCGTGGTGCTGTTCATGACCGATCACGGTATCAGCCACGCGCGCGGGAAACAGTATTGCTATGACGAAGGCCTGCACGTGCCTCTGGTTCTGGCAGGACCGGGTGTCGACTCAGGAAAACGTCGGGATGACCTGGTCGAGCATATCGATATTGCAGCGTTGTCACTCGCGCTGGCCGGAATCGAGATTCCAGAGAAAATGCAAGCGCAGGACATTCTTGCGAAAGATTACCAACCTCGCGATGCCGTATTCGGTGCACGGGATCGTTGCGATGAAACGGTGGACCGGATTCGTTCGGTGAGGACGCAAAAATACAAATACATCCGCAATTTTTATCCGAAGCGTCCGCATCTACAGCCGAACAACTACAAGGATAATAAGTCGATCTACCAGGCGATTCGGGAGGCTGACAAAAAAGGCGAACTCGATGAAGTGCAAAAGCAGATCCTGCTTTCACCGGAGCGTGCGCCGGAAGAACTCTACGACCTGGAGAGCGATCCGTTCGAGATCAATAATCTGGCAGAAAGCAAAGAGCACGCGGCTGCGCTCAAAGATATGCGCAATCGCCTCGATACCTGGATCAAAGAAACCAATGACCAAGGCGATGAGTCACCGGAAATGTATGACAGCGATATGGCAGTTTATCTTTTGGGTTTCGATCGTAAAGGAAGGGAGCGCCCGGATTCCAAAGCGAACGTGACAAAGAATATAGAGTTGATGAAGAAGTGGGCGAGTGAGGGGAA
>JAHDCN010000227.1 GCA_020629815.1 Verrucomicrobiota bacterium | reverse complement strand
ACTATACCCGGGAAACCAGTGTCTGCGCAACGGTCCGATTAAGGTGTTTGTGTTGGGTGCTGAACAGGCAATATTCGCTCAATCTTATTGCCACGAGCACGGATCACGCATGACTCAGGTGACACCGAATGCACAATCCATAATTCCTTTTGATCAGGTGTGGCAAAGAATTCGCCTTCCTTCACGTAGAAAGGTTTATTCCCATCCGGAAGATTGAATTTCAGTTCTGCAAACGATGTTTCGATCTCTGTATCCTTCTTGAGTGGGAGGGTGAACTTCTTCTGTAAAGGCAGAAATGTGACTACGAGGTTCCCTTGCGACTCCTCCTCTATTCGCAGAATTCCATCCCGGGTGGTTTCACCCTTTTGCAGAATAAATGTGCTTCGCCCTGCGTATCGGGTTGATGAGTGGCGCGTCAGCTGAAAACGTTTTGAGTCGGGCTTTGCTGAGTAGGTAACGCGATAGACCTGACGTTCACGATTCAGATAAACAGTTTTCAGCGATTGAGAAGGGTAGCTATTCGCCGAGTTAGGATCAGTTTTGTTTTGATACTCTTCCAGAGTAGTGAAGCCATCTCTGTCTTGATCCAGACTAGGCAGCCTGCCATTGAGGAAGTTTACAGAGTTTTCCACTATCCAGGAATTGGGGAATTCTTCGAATAGTCTGGGTTCTGTTTTTCGCAGGTCGAAGAGCTTTCCCTCTTTCTCAATTAGATAGGTGGAGCGAAACAGTGTGGCGCCAAGTCCGACAGGTGCAGAATTCTTCCACACACTGCTATGAGAGAGCAATGCTTTCGCAGCTTTCACATCTCTGGTCTGGGGTTCAATTGGATGCAGTTTTTCGGAATTTGCGTGGGTTAAGTTGGCTGTAAACAGTCCAGCTAATACGACAGCTCCTGAGATCACAGTGCTACTCCCAACAATTCCACAGAGTGGTGCCAGAGACTCCCGTCGACTTGGAAACAGGAGCCGTTGTAGCCGTACGAGGGCACTTGCTTCGCGAAAAGACATTGTAGCTTGCATTGCTCTAGCTTCTTCAAACGCGACAATTGCCTCAGCGTATTCTTGCTCATTGCCCAAAAGCGAACTGGCAGCTTGATCACAGGCGAATTCTCGTTCTTCGCGAATAGCCGTCGATAGCCACCAGATTGCCGGATGAAAAAACAGCAGTGATTCGATGAGTAGCTGCAGTAAGTTCAAAAGATAGTCCGCTCTTTTCGCATGAGCCAATTCGTGAGCGAAGACGGCATCCAGATAAGAAGTAGGAACCCTGCCAAGTAGGGAAAGAGGTACGATAATCGTGGGGCGCAGAACTCCGATGATGCAGGGAGACGTAATTTGGTCACTGGCCTTTAAATAAATCTTTCGCCCTATTCTTAATTTGGCTCGGAGAATGTTGAGTCGACGAAGGATCGGTTTTTGAGTCAGTTTCGGAGAATTGGCTAAAAGCCGGTTAGCTAGCCAGACGGAGTATCCATTTCTGCCCAGGGAAATAGCAGCGCCAATAGTCCAACACACCAATCCCCAAACGGGCAAAGAAATGGATGAAATAGTTGGCGAAAGCGAAAACGAATAGAATGCTGGTGTCTCATTGCTTTGAAGTGCTATGATCACGGAGATGAGTGGAACGGCAGTGAGACAAATCATCCCCAGCCCGCATCGAAGAGCCGCTCTTTCCTCCGATAGTGTCGCTCGTAAGACTCCGAATAAGAGTGCGGCAAGACAACTGATCCACAGTGAGTGAAACAGGGCGAGCCCGATAAAGTCTGCTATTTCTGCGGCGATGTTCTTCATTTTTCTTGTTTCCTTTCCAACTTATCGAGGAGTTCACGCATTTGCTGAATCTCACCGGGTTTTGCTTTGCGAGCGGAGAAGGCTTGCATTGCCAGTTCTGCTGTGGCTCCTCCAAATATTCGGTCTGCGACGGAGCGAATTACCTGCTTCTGAATTTTTCTCTGAGCATGGGCAGGTTTGTAAACATGACTGCGTTGGGATTCATCGCGAGTTACCAAGCCTTTTTCGTGCATGATCTGAAGCAACTTCAGCGCTGTGGTGTAGCCAACTTCTTCGCCTTTGTCCCTCGATAGATGCTCTGTCACTTCGCGCACCCGGAGCGGGCCATGCTCCCAGAGGATACCGAGGATCGAAAGTTCTGATTCCGTCGGACGAGGTGCGCTCATGGATATATTATACGAATATTTTCGTATTAAACAACGAAATTTTTCGTAGAACTATCGTCTAAGGGGTAAATGCTGGAATAGTCTGCTCTACTTTGTGCGAAAAAAGCGCACTTTTTGCGACTTACCGTGAGCTGCGGGGATGTTGTAGGTGAGGCTCCAGGTCTGGCTGCGCGAGTCGTAGTCGCACTGCCAGAAGTCTTTGCCGTGAAAGGATTGATCAAGAGTTTTACCGTCGAGGGAAATCGCGTAACCCGCGTGGGATGGAAGATGGGTAACTGTTACCGGAATGTGACTCAGGCCACCGGTGAGATCGAATTCTAAAGTTTCGCCTGAGCTTTGAATTCGGACATCCGGTTCGAGATGCTGAACGGTACCACCTTTCAAGTTTTCAACCTGAACACTATCTTCGACAGCGTGGCGATGGATCATTTTCCAGGTGTTTTCGTGCAGGCTTAAAGCGCCTGCCAGTTCGTGGTTCGGGCCGTAGTAGTCGGTCGCAAATTGAGGGACGATAAGGTGCTCAATCGTGGCTTCGAGAAAGTCTCCTGCTTCAAGGCGGTTGACTCCGGGAGGAGGAACAATGTCCAGTGTTGAGACGTTTTGGTGTGGGCGTTCCACACCACGCTCGGCAATCCAAATGCCAGCTTCTTTGCCTCCCAGTTTTGCTTTCCAGTCGCGCACTACGAAGCCGCGATTGGCCCAGGCACCTTTTGTATCGTCGTGAGGGTTGCCTTCGGTTTCATGGAGGGATGCCCAGGGGGCGGTCCCGTGCATCTCAATTGGACCGACCGGATACTCATCACCACCGGGTTTGGCTGGCCACTCTGTTATGAGTCCCTCTTTGACTCCAACGGCCAATTTCTTATCAACAGTGGTGGCATATGAGTCAGCACCGATCTGAAACAAGACCAATCTGGAAAAATCCACTGGTTTGGTGGCCTGCATACGAATGCGATAAACTCCACAGACGACATCGTCGCGTCTGGCCAGGCTGACCGTCGTTTGGCTCTGAATTCCCGTTTCTCCTACGCCACCGGAAAAAACTACTTCTGTCAGGCAGGGGCCAGTTCGTATTGGTTCGACGCGCATGCCGGTATGAGCGATGCGTTCGCCGGAAGGACTGAACAGCCGGAGAAAATCTCCACCGCCTACGTTGGTGGTCCAGTTCCATTTCTCCCCGGAATTACTCATCGACCGCACCATCATCGGACGGACATCAGTGATCGTGGCGTTTGCCTGGGTTTGTTCGGGGTCGTAACAGATCGATTCACCCCAGGAGCCCAAGGCACTTTGTTCCCAGAACTGATTTCCGCCCCACCCAATCAGACTCAATTGCGCATGCGACGCCGCAGGTAGTTTGCCCCAGTGGCCGTAGGCGATCACCAGTTCCAGTTCGACAGTTTTGCCGGCTGGCAAACGGACTAGTGAAATGCCATGAAACCATTGCCCGGAATAGGTGCCGCCCTGGGGATGATTGTGCCAGTTCTTACTGAGTTGAACGGGAATCCCGGAGGGATTCCCTTTGCTATCCCGGAGCAGGGCAGAGAGTCCGGTGATCGGGTTGCCCAGTCGTGCCTGATGGCTGAAATGATTTTTCTCGAACAGCAAACGAGCCACCTGCTCTTGATTCGTGGGGTTCGAGAGCGTGAGTTTTACCCGTTCGATACCATCGTTGGACTTTTCGGGTTTGCGTTCCACTCCATCGAGATTGATGCGATGCCAACCAACTTCGGGGTCAAAAGTAACGGGCCGGGGCTGGTCTGCGCCATTCTCCTGCGCTCTGACAGTTAACGGAGAAGTCTCTACTTTTCTCCACGCCACTGGATCCATAAGCAGGCCGGTGGAAAGCCATTCGCTTCCGGTTCCTGAAAAACTCTGACGTGCCACCAGCGGACCATTTTGATTGGCAATGCGGACTTCGAGTGTCGCCTGTTTCCACGGTTCTCTCGGAATAGAGGGCGATTCCGGGCCTTCTTTCCGAAACCCCCAATGCTTGACCGGCTTAAACTCCTGTCCCTTGCCATGTCTTGGTCGCTGCAACAAGTCGCGAAGCTCGTTGGTGCCGAGAGCCCGGTTGTAGAGAAAAATTTCATCAATGACACCGCGGAAAGCAAAGGAGTCGGTATTGTCCTGCCTGCCGCCAAAGGCCAGCCCTCCGGGTGGCGCCTGTCTTGGTTTTCCAATTGCTTCCTCGACAGCAAATCGACCGTTTACCCACAGGCGCGCGGTATTACCATCGTAAGTGATCGCAACGTGATTCCACTGCTGCTTGCGCAAGCCGTGTCCCGGCTTGGGACGCATGGTAAGCATGTTTTCTTTTCCTCCACCAAGGTTCAAGCGCAGGGTTGGATTCGCATCCCGATCCAGGACGATTCCGAAGTTACCGTTTTCGAGCTCGTGAAGGTTCTGACAAACCAGCCAGGGGGCATTTTTGTTACTCTGAAACTCCAGTGGAACAAATGCCCAGAAACTCAGGCTGAAATTTCCCGGAGCAATACAATCCTGCGCCGGTATCTGGAGCTTGTTGCTGCCATCTAAGCCAAAACCGCCGCCAAAAAAGCCAAAAGAATTCTCGCCTGCGACGATCGGTTTTTCCCCGGGACGAGCATGCAGGCTCAACCCCAGAATATCCGGCCATGCCGCGGCTTCAAATCGGGCGTCGACATTCAAGACGGCGCCGTCATCCGATCGAAATTCGAGATCTGTGATGTCAGTTCTCTGCAGGAATCGGCCGGATTCAATGACCCGCGGACCGGTGAATCGACTGACCAGGCCGCCTTTTCGACAATGGTAAGTTTTGCCGTTCACTTCCAAAGTCAGGCTCAATTCGGCTCCCGGAA
>JAHDCN010000226.1:3244-5024 GCA_020629815.1 Verrucomicrobiota bacterium | reverse complement strand
CACCACTGTAACGAACTGAGACAATCACACGCCGGATCCACTGCCACTCTGGTTGGCTGGGTCAATACCAAGCGTGATCAGGGCGGTGTTATCTTCATCGATATCCGCGACCGCGAAGGAGTGACACAATGTGTGTTTCGCCAGGAGGAAAGCGCAGAGGCAGCGGAGCTCAGCCACAAGCTGCGCGGCGAAGACGTCATCCAGCTGACTGGTCGGGTGGAAGTGCGCCCGGAAGTCGATGGCGAAAGCACCTTCAACGATGCAATCGAAACCGGCGAGATCGAAATCGTCGTGACCGAGTTGAAAGTTCTTAACAAAGCTGAAGTCCTTCCATTCCAACTGGACAAGGAACTCAGCAACGAGGACTTGCGGATGAAGCACCGCTACCTCGACTTGCGCCGTCCGCGCATGGCTCAAAACCTGCGCACCCGCCACAACATCACCAAGGCGATTCGTGATGAACTGGACCGCCAGGGTTTCACCGAAATCGAAACACCCGTTCTTTCCAACTCCACTCAGGAAGGGGCCCGCGATTTCCTGGTTCCGTCCCGCCTCAATCCGGGAAAATTTTATGCACTGCCGCAGGCGCCTCAGCAATACAAGCAAATGCTGATGGTGGCCGGCGTGGAACGCTACTTTCAAATCGCCAAGTGTTTTCGCGACGAAGATTTGCGTGCTGACCGTCAGCCGGAATTCACTCAGGTCGATATCGAGGCCAGCTTCATTGCCGCTGAAGATATCTATTCGCTGATCGAGTCGATGTTGGCAGAGGTATTCAAAGCAGCTCGTGGTGTCGATGTTCCGACTCCCTTTCCCCGCCTGACTTTCCAGCAGGCCATGGATCACTTCGGCAGCGACAAGCCGGAGCGTAGGATCGGCATGGAGATCATCGATTTCTCCGACGCCTTCGCCGAATCCGGCTTCAAGGTTTTCTCCGGAGCGATTGCCAATGGCGGCCACGTTCGCGCGATCAATGCGAAAGGCTTTGCCTGTGTCACTACCGGCCAGATCAAGCGCCTCGAGGAGACTGCAAAAGAGGCAGGTGCCGGCGGGCTCGCCTACATCAAGGTGGAAGACGGCGAATGGAAATCACCGATCGTGAAATTTTTCAGCGATGAAGAAAAGGCGACACTGACCGAGCGGCTCGGTGTCGAAGAAGGAGACCTGATCCTGTTCGGCTGTGACCAATGGAAAACGGTCTGCGAAGTCCTCGGTCGCCTTCGACTTCAAGTCGCTGACATGTGCAATCTTTACGAAGGCAAAGAAGACGAGCTCGACTTTCACTGGGTGGTCGACTTCCCCTTGCTCGACTACGACGAGGAAGAAGGCAAATGGCACGCGGTGCATCATCCTTTTACCCGTCCAAAAGCCGAAGATGTGGAACTGCTCGAAGACGAAGCCACCTGGGGCCAAGTCCGCGCCGAAGCTTACGATGTGGTGTTAAACGGCAACGAACTCGGTGGTGGATCGATCCGGATTCACGAAGGAGACCTGCAGGCGAAAATGTTCACCGTGCTCGGAATTTCCGATGAAGAACAGGCCGCCAACTTCGGCCATATTCTTGGAGCGTTCGCTTTCGGTGCGCCGCCTCACGGCGGAATTGCACTGGGACTGGACCGTCTGGTGATGCTGGCCTGCAAAGAGGACAGCATCCGCGAAGTGATGGCCTTCCCGAAGAACAACAAGGGCGTTGACCTGATGACCGCCAGCCCGGCGGAGATCGACTTCAAGCAGCTGCGTGAGCTCTACATCAAGTCGACCGTCGACGATAAGAAGAAGT
>JAHDCN010000226.1:0-3144 GCA_020629815.1 Verrucomicrobiota bacterium | reverse complement strand
GTCCACTCAAAGTGCAGCCAAATCCACCCACTGTCGTTTCTCCCAAGACTCAATTCCCGCCTCAGCTAGCTGCACGCCTTTGGCTCCTTCCATCAGGTCGTAGGGAAACGGTTCGTCTAATACCACGTGGCGGATGAACAGCTCCCACTGAATTTTGAAGGCGTTGTCATAGTCGATGGCGTCGGGCACTTCCTGCCAGCCTTCGTAAAAATCGATCGGCTGATCGATGTCGGGATTCCATACAGGCTTCGGAGTCATGCCGAGGGATTGCACCCAGCATTTGCGCAGGCCGACGGTGGCCGATCCTTTGGTGCCATCGACTTCCATTACGAACAAATCATCGCGCCGCACGCGGACATCCCAGGAACTGTTGAACTGACAAATGATGCCGTTCTCCAACTGAAAGGTGGCGTAGCAGGCGTCGTCAGCCGTGCATTCATAGGCTTCGCCGTTCTCATCGATCCGCTCTGGAATATGAGTCGCACCCAGACACGAAACGCTTTCGATTTTTCCAAACACATGATCGACGAGGTAGCGCCAGTGACAAAGCATATCGATGATGATGCCGCCGCCATCTTCCTTGCGGTAATTCCAGCTCGGGCGCTGCGCAGGTTGATCATCGTCGTGACCGGTAAATACCCAGTAGCCAAACTCGCCACGCACCGAGAGAATCTCTCCGAAGAAGCCCTGATCGATCAGCATCTTCAGTTTACGAATTCCCGTGAGCCACAGTTTGTCCTGAACGACTCCGTTTTTGACGCCTGCTTCCCGACACAGGTTGGCCAATCGAACAGCTTCATCGGTTTCGACCGCAGTCGGCTTTTCGCAGTAGATCGCTTTGCCCGCTTTCACTGCCATTTCGACAAAGCGCGCCCGGTGCAGGGTGGAGCTGGCGTCGAAGAAGATCTGATTGTAGTCATCGGCCAGCGCCGCATCGATGTCGGTGGTCCAACGCTCGACCTGGTGAGCTTCCGCGAGAGCGCGCAGCTTGTCTTCGTTGCGCCCGGTCAGAATGGGATCCACCTCGATCACTTCGTTGGGCGAAATCTGAATCCCTCCCTGATCGCGAATTGCCAGAATCGAGCGAATCAGGTGCTGGTTGGTGCCCATGCGCCCGGTGACGCCGTTCATTATGATACCGATCTTGTGTGTCTTCATGAGTGATTCAGATATGCGTGTGTGATGGCTTGCAGGAATTCATCCTGATCTTTTGCCCACCATCGTTCAGAGAAAATTTCCACTTCGTTGAAGCCATCGAATCCGGTGGCTTCGACCATTTTTCGAATACCCGGAACATCAATGCATCCCTCGCCCATCAGGCCCCGATCGTTCAGGAAGTCAGTGGTCGGTGTTTTCCAGTCGCAGATGTGGAAAGCGAACAGGCGATTCTTTTCTGCCGTTAGCTGGATTTGTGATTCAAGATCCGGGTCCCACCAAATGTGATAGACATCCGCAGCAATGCCAACCAGAGGGTGATCTAATTGATCGCAGACCTCATTCGCCGACGCCATGGTATTAATCGCGCTGCGGTCATCGGCATACATCGGGTGCAGAGGCTCAATCGCCAGGCGAACATTCAGTTCCTCCGCCAGTGGCAAAACAGCTGCGATTCCATCGGTGATTTGTTTGCGCGCTTCCACCAAAGGTTGGCCCGGAACCGCTCCACAAACGAGGACCACCATCGGAGCGCCCAGCTCGGCAGCTTCTCGTATTGCGAGTCGGTTATCTTCGATGGCGTCGTCGATTCCCTGCTTCGTGGTTGCCGGAAAAAATCCTCCCCGGCACGTGGATACAATCTCCAGGTTCCGGGAACGCAACTCATCGCCTACACGGGAGATATCCCTGCCTTCGAGCCACTGACGCCAGACTGTGATTCCCGCCACTCCGGCCTCTGCGTATTTGTCCATTGCCTCTTCAATCGACCAGGGTTTGGTCGTGATGGTGTGGATGCAGAGTTTTGATAAATCATCCATATCAAGACAACGCGCCAGCGTGTTGGTTCCAAAGCTCAATACCGAGTCGTTCGGCGATCCGGTTGGGGCGACGCATCGCTTCCTCCATGCGAGCCTCTTCGTCGCCGGCACGAAGATCGGGACAATCCGGGTGAATTTCCGACGAGGCAATCAGCCCCAGATTTTTCAAAACGGCAGCCGTGCTATGCTTGTAGGCGGCAGCACTGCCGTTCTCCTCCAGTCGAAACACCGCATCCTCCAGTGACTGAAACGCTTCGAACAGTTTGTAGACTCGCGGATCGAAGGAATCCTCATGCCACAGCTGCTTGGCTGCGCAGATCAGCGGACAACCCGAAACCCCGGCTCCAATCAGGAGCGGCATCCCCACTTTGATTGCTGAAGCGATCCCGAAGTCGTCGCCACTGTGGGCCAGAAAATCCAAACCGAGATCTTTGCACATCGCCGCCCAGTAGAGAAAATGCGGCTCGTCGAGCGTGGAAATTTTTCCGCCGATCACTTTCTCGTGACCAGCAAGCTCATGCAGCAACCAGGGATCAAACGGCGTTGCCCAGGGAACAAAGGAAGGCTCCAAAGCATGCACGATGGCCGGCACCTCAACGAAATCGAGGATTTCGAAATACGCATCGCGTCGGGCTTCGTTATCCAGTTCATTGAGCAACTGGGAAGTCATCAGCATCACCTCGACATTCTCAAATGACTGAGCGACTTCAACGTGAGGACGATACCAATCCGCCTGAAACGAATCGCCCTTCGCCCCTACTGCCGTTGTCCCGCAGATGATAGGCAGAGTGGGAAAGCTGGACCGAAACCGCTGAATCACTTCTGCGTACAGCGTCTCATCTAGCTGAAAGATGTAGCCGGTATCGGCATTGAGGACGAATACCATTTCCACTCCGTAGGCATCCGCGCAGGCCTGCATCCAGCGAATGCTATTCTCAAAGCTTTCCCAGTCCGGCTTGCCCTCCAGAAAGGGCAACAGGGTTGCGACGCAAAGTCGGGGCTTTGACTGGTGATCGGCCAGAGTCTCCTCGGGCGTGTGAGCCCAAACTGTATCCTGCCATCGAGTGGAGGGGCGCAGTTCGTCAGCCGAAGTGATCATGGTAGGAATTACGCTGCAGAAGGAGTTTACCGTTAGGCAAAAACCGCGTATTTTAGCACAAAACCGACATCG
>JAHDCN010000225.1 GCA_020629815.1 Verrucomicrobiota bacterium | reverse complement strand
TTTCTCTTTCTAGGTTTCGTTAATGCTTAGTTATTTCTTCGGTGCTGCGATCATGAATTTCACCGCCGCGGTCATTTGCTCGTCGGTCAGGTAGTCGGAACCACCCCGCGCGGGCATCTCTCCGTCGTCGCCGAGGAAACCGGCAATCGCACGCTCTACCAGCTTCGCTTCGCCGGTGGCAATACGGCTTTCCCATTTGGCTGCCGAGCCAATCTGCGGAGCGCCCTCTTCCCCTTCATTGTGACAAAGGGAACATTCCGCCATATAGACTTCTTTGCCCTGAACCAGAACGGGATCGTCCGGTGTCCATTCCCAGGAGTGAGCCGGCTTCTCCTTCTCTGCAACGGGGGCCGGAGTTCCGGCCCCGCCGCAGGAAAGTAGAGAAAGCATGCATCCCGTGACCAATACAGCGTTCGCGATTCGCAGCGCTTTCATGATGAATTTCACGTGGATTAGTTTTTCGGAATACGAATCACAATGCCGCCCATCACGTCGTTCTTTTTGAACTCAGGATATTCGGGCTTCCGGTTTTCGTGATCGTTGTGACACTGCCAACAGGCCGGAGCGACGGCGCGGTCCGGATAGATGCCGACGAAGTAGGTCTTCCCGCCGAGCTCTTCTTCGCCGACCCATTTCTTGCCGTAGAATTCACTGGCCGGATCGGAGACAGCTTTCAGCCCCTCCTCGACCGCCGGTGTTTTCTTCTTGGCGTTCTCGTAGTTCAGAGGCCAGGTCGACTGGAGCGAATAGGAATACTCAAAGGGTTTCTCCGCAGCATCGACTTCCTCCGCTCCTTCACGGAAAAACTGAGCCGGCAAAAGCAGCGCTTTGTTTTCCTTCCACTCTTCGTGGGCTTTGATCACGCCCTCCTCCTTGACCAGACGGTTAACGATTTTACTCGCGTAGACTTTCCGGTCTGATTTCAACGCTACATAGAGCGCCTCCGCAACTTGCTCAGCGGTGTAGCCGGTTGGCGCGGCCGAACCTCCACAAGACGTCAGGCTGCCCACGGCAAACGTTCCGGTCACTACAACAAGTAGTAAGCCGATTATGGTTTGTTTATTCATTGGTTTTGTTCTTTTGGTTGGTTTCTGTTTTGGGCGGCTCCAAACCGTCCGATTGAGATTCGTTTTTGATCTGCTGCAGCAGCTCGATGATCTGCTCGTTGCCTTTGCTGACGGCAGTCTTCACCGCCCAGTCCACGCCTTCGTGTTTGGTGGCCGGGCGCCCGGAAAAATTCGATTCGATCAGGCTTTCATCCGCCAGGGCATCCATGGAAAATTCGAGGCCGTGGCAGTCCATGCAGACGCTGCGCAGCATCTTGTCGTTGGGGCGCAGGTTGGCGGTTTGATCGTGACTGACCAGCACGTGCTTGCCCATTTCCACCCGCGGCATATGACAGGTCGCGCAGGAAACTCCGGTGCCCGGTTTACCCTCGCCGGACAGCTCGGCCAACCACAGTTTTTCGTGAGGCGAACCGGCGTAGTTCTTACTGTGGGAATCCTGGTGACATTCCATGCAGGCTTTGCTGGCTGCGTATTGCGTGTCGTAGGCATGCGTCTGGTGGCAGGCATTGCAGTCCATCTTGGCGTGCGCCATGTGGGGATTCATTTCGGCTCTGGCCTGCCCCGGCGTCATCGGTGACAAACCGTGAGCCAGACGCATTCCGTGTTTGCCTTTCAAAAACGTTTCCGACTCACCGGCGTGGCAGGACTTGCAGGATTCATAGCCCGGCCGGGCGATCCAGTTGCCCTGCTCTTCGCTGCCATGACAGTCCGAGCAATTGATGCCCGCTTTGGCATGGGCGGATGCGGCCCAGTCTTTTTCGATACTGGCATCCTGAGAAAAGCCATCGATGGCGTCCGAGTCGGCCAGCGTCAGAGACTCACGCGGTTTGGCGCCGTCGGCAATCCAGCGGGCCAGCGCATCTCTTTGTTTCACCACCGGCTCGGGATGGACCTCCGGTTCAGCGAAGTGCTTCAGCAAAAAGCTCGGAGCCAACGCCATGTTGTCGTGATAATTGTGACAGCCGGCTGTGGCGCAGGTTTCGAAGCCGAGGTTTTTGTGCGTCTCCAGAGAATCCAGCGTGACCTGATGACAATGCGCGCAGTAGTCCGGCGGAATGGTCACGCCCATCGGATGGGTCACCTTTTCATTGTGCTCCTGGTGACAGGCGACACAGGACAGCGCATCGACATGCTGGAGAAACACGGCGTTCTCGGGGTTCTTGAATTTTCGAACCGGATGCGAATCACTGAACTCTTCGAGATCCTCACCGTGACACTGCAGACAGGAGGAATTGTGAACTCCGGATGAGGTGAAGATGTTTTCCGCCTTCTCGTTGGTATGGCAGGCACCGCATTCCAGCTCGATCTGGTAGTGACCGTGGGTGGTGATCCCGGGAAGCAATACCGACTTATCCTCCCCCGCCTGCAGAATGTACAGAAGCCACCCGCCGATGCCAACCGTGACGGCGGCAAACAAGATCAAAGCCAGGCGCTGTTTGAGAAAACCGAGCATCAGTAGAGATAGACAGAGAGAATGTGAAACAGGAGCAGCACCGGCAGCGGCCAGAACAGGACGATGTGGGCCCAGGTGAAAAACGGACGTAGCTGGCGCGCGCGCAGCGCCGCCGACGAAGTGCCGAAGCTCTCGACCGCGGCAATGATGCCCGCTCCGGCGCCGAGCAGATTGAGCAGCACGAAGGTGAGCATCAGCCAGAAATTCAGGTTGTGGCCGAAGCGGAATCCGGTGTGGAAAAACAGCACGATCAGCGCCGTGAGACCGAAGGCGGCGTGAAAGAAACGCCAGCGGGCAAAGTGCCCGATTCGGAACCACGGCAACCGCTTGCGCAGGGAAAACAGCACCCCGGCAAAGAACAAACCCGCCAGAGAGAAACCGGTGATCTGCTTGGTCACCCGGTCGCGCCAGAAGACATCCACTTTGAACCACCACGACTCCACCGACTTGGCCATTTCCACCGGCGGCGCGAGAAAGGTCACGATCACCGCCAGCAACGCCAATCCCGACGCAGCCAAAAGTCCCCGCGAAGCCACCGGCCGTTTGCGCGGCACATTGATGCCACACAGCTGCTGCAGCAGCGGATCGCAGGAACCACAAATCGTTGAGGCTCCGGTTTCCTCTGCGAGTCGGCCCGGATCCGGATCGCCTTTTTCCAGGCAAGTCATCAGCGTGCCTTTGCTGACGCCGAGGCAGTTGCAAATGATCCGGCTTTCCGGCAACTGAGCCACCGGAGTTTCACCACTGCCGAAGGAGAGAACCCCTTCCTTTTCAAAGTAGCGTTTCTCGGCATTCTTGAGTCGGGCTTCCTCCTGGAAAAACGTTTGGATCTTCCCTGACTCTTCCCATTTCCCGACACCCAGCGCACCGCGCAATCGCCCACGCGGACCGAGAACCAGCATCCGGTAGACTTCGTCCGATTCGAACTCGATAATCTCGCCGTCTTCCAGGGCATCCCCGACCGTGACGACATCAACGCCGAGCATCTTCAATCGGGTCGAGGTGTCCGGCGTCGGAAAAGACATCGTCTTCTCTCCAGCGATCCGCTTGGCCACATGCCGCGCCATAGCGAATCCGGGCGCAGCCAGTCCGTAGATTCGTCCGCCGAACAGCGCGCATTCTCCGATGGCAAAGATGCGCTCATCCTCCGTTTCCAACTGATCATTGACCACTACCCCGCCCCGCGCTCCAACCTTGAGATCTGCGGTTTCCGCCAACTCACTGTTCGGCGTGATGCCAGCGGAAACGATGACCAGATCCGCCTGATACTCCCCTCGCCCGGTGAGCTGAAGAGTCAGTCCATTGTCCGCCTCTTCGATCCGTGTTTCCCCCTGTCCGGTAAACACGCGAATACCCTGTTTGGTAATCTCTTTCTCCAGATAACCCGCCGCTGTTTCATTCAGCTGCTGCGGCATCAGAAATCGGGCGCGCTCCACCACGGAGACTTGCAGCCCGAGCTTTTGCACCGCCTGCGCCGCCTCCAGCCCCAACAAACCGCCGCCGATAATAAAGGCAGACTTTTTCCCGGTGGCGGCGTCGGTGATCTTCGCGATGTCGGCCAGAGTCCGGTAGAGATACACCTCCGGCAGTTGAATGCCTTCGATTGGCGGCACAGCAGGTCTGGAACCAGTGGCGAGAATCAGCAGATCAAATGGCAGCGTTTCGCCCCCTTCCAGAATCACTTCCTGCCCGTCCCGATCAATCGACTCGACCGCCTTGCCTAATTGTAGAGTAATCGAATTTTCTTCGTACCAGCTTTCCGGGTCGAGCAGCAAACGATCCGGATCCTGATGGTCCACATAGCCGGACAGCTGAATCCGATCATAAGCAGCGACGTCCTCCTCGCCGACGACAGTGACCGAGAATTTCTCCGTCAGCTCCAGGCCGACCAGTTCCCGGCAAAACCGGTGCCCCACCATGCCATTGCCGACCACGACAATGCGACTTCCGTCATCCAGCCGAAGCCCACCGGACGCGCGTCGTCGCTTCTTTCGCGATGCATAGAAGGAACCCATCTACGCCCGAAAAGCGCAGATAGAACGCCAACCCCCACAGCCATTCGATTGCGAAGGATGAAAAGAATTCCCCGCATCTTGGAATGATTTTCATCCGGGATTTTTGGTTTTTGCTGGCGTGGGGGTTGGGTGGAAATTATTGGTTTGGGTTTTATTCTTTTGGCGGAAATTGTAAGAACAGTCAGCCGGCGCTCGACCTACTATGATGCCTTTCCCTCTGCCGAACGCTTCTGGCAGCGCCCTTTCGATTTCAAGATTGAGGTTGTGATACCCCTAACTCATTCGATTGTTCTTCCTTGCTTGTTTAGTCAGAACGCCTCTATTTGTAGTAAATATCAGCCAAATTACAGATCTTCTCTAATACATCCTGAACTATCAGACGTTCTTCGCTATCCATATAGCCCAGACCAACTTCTTCGTAAATATTAACAAACCATTCCCCAACTTGTTCGGGAGTAGGTGTATTACCCCCCTCTAGTGAGCCCCTTAA
>JAHDCN010000224.1:1950-5041 GCA_020629815.1 Verrucomicrobiota bacterium | reverse complement strand
GTGAGATCGGCGAGCGTCTCTCTTTACTGATGGTCAACGAAGCCTACCGCTGCCTCGAAGAAGGAGTCGTCGATGATCCCGACGCAATTGATTTTGCGATGATCATGGGTGCAGGATTTGCTCCTTTTCGGGGTGGGCCGATTCACTACGCCCGCGAAAGGGGGCTGGAAAAAGTCGTGGAGACACTGCGAATGTTTGATGAGGAGGCAGAGGGCGATCGTTTTGCCCCGGCTGCTCTGTTATTGGAGGAGGCAAAGAAATGAATGCGGAGAAAATGCATGAAATTCTCAATGGAGGAACGGAAGCGACGATTCGACGAGAGGTGCTTAATGTTCTTTGTGAATCGGAGTTCCATCGCGACCTCGAGTGGTCCCGTTCGGAGCACCGCCAGAAAGTGCGCGAGTGGGTAACCACGATTGGCGAGAAAGGTTGGGGGGCTCTCGGTTTCGATCCTGAATACGGTGGAGGAGGGGATATGGCCGGATTCCTGACCGCTTTCGAAACGCTGGCCTATCACGACCTGAGCCTGACCATCAAGTTCGGTGTGCAGTTTGGTCTATTCGCCGGCAGTATCCACAATCTCGGATCGGAGAAACACTTCCGAAAATATCTCAACGATGCCGGCCACGCCCGATTGCCCGGTTGTTTTGCCATGACGGAGACTGGCCACGGATCGAATGTCGCCGGGCTGAAAACCACCATTACCTGGGATAGTACAGCGAAGGGGTTCATCATTAATACCCCTGACCGCAGTGCGTGGAAAGATTACATCGGCAATGCGGCTGAAGACGCGCAGCTGGCGACTGTGTTTGGCCAGCTTGAGGTCGATGGAGAGAACCATGGGGTCCACGCCATCCTGGTTCCGATCCGGGATGAGAGTGGCAAAACTTTGCCGGGGGTGACTACCGAAGACGATGGACTGAAGATTGGTCTGAACGGTGTCGACAACGGTCGGCTTGCTTTTGACAAGGTCGTGGTGCCTGCAGAGAATCTTCTCGATCGCTTCGGCTCTGTCGATGAAGGCGGCAAATACTCGAGCCCAATCGAAAGTCGAAATCGCCGATTTTTCACCATGCTCGGCACGCTGGTTGGAGGGCGGGTCAGTATCGCGGCTGCAGCTCTCAGTGCCAGTAAATCGGCTCTGACTGTCGCGATCCGCTACGCAGATCGAAGGCGTCAGTTTGGCCCACCGGAAAAAGAGGAAATTCTGCTGCTCGACTACCTGTCTCATCAACGCCGTTTACTGCCGCGGCTGGCCCGCGCGTATGCCGTCCATTTTGCGGTTCGTCATCTGAGCGAAAAATTCATTGAGGAGGACAGTGAAGAAGGACGGCGCAAAGTGGAAATTCTTGCCGCCTCAGTGAAGCCTACCGCAACCTGGCATGCCATGGACACCATTCAGGGCTGCCGCGAAGCCTGTGGCGGACAGGGCTACCTGGCCGAAAATCGTTTCGGTGATCTCAAGGCGGATATTGATGTTTTTACCACCTTCGAAGGAGACAACACGATCCTTCTGCAACTGGTCGCGAAGGAAAATCTGAAAGCCTTTCAGCGGAAACTGGGCAAGGGAGGTTTTGGTGCTTTGCTCGGTCTTGCGGGCGAAGGCCTGGGCTGGTGGATCCGGAAAAGAAATCCACTGGCTCGTTTGAGTCGTTCTGTTTATTCCTCAACCAAGTCGATGGGCGAAGCTCTCAGATTTCGTGAGAAAAGAATGCTACTCGATATTGCCCGTCAGTTTCAGAAAGATAGAAAGATTGGTATCGACGCAGGGGAGACGGTGATTCGGCTGCAGCCTCAGTTGCTGGAGTATGCTCAAGCCTTTGGTGATCAATTGTGTTTTGAGCAATTTCGTGAGGCAATCGAGGAGGAAACGGATCCTGATGTCAGCGGTTCCCTGAAAGATCTGCTTCATTTGTTCGCACTCGATGTGCTGCATCAGAATCGCGGGTGGTTTCTTGAAGTTGGCTACTTTTCAAAGGGAACGTCGTCTGGTTTGTCAGCGGAAATTGACAGGCTTTGCAGGCATTTGCGACCCGATGCGCTGGCGTTGGTGGATGCATTTGGTATTCCCGATGAGCTGTTGATGGCGCCGATTGCGCTGGAGTAGATTTCGGGCGATAGTTGCCCGCGCTTCCTCTTCGGAAATGAAACACCAAACACTTCAGTTTTTTCTTTTCGCAGCTGTGCTGGTTCTGCCAGTGCTGCAGGTGGGTGCATCAACTTTTGGAACAGGGTTCCTCATCAGTGACGCCGGTTATATTGCAACCAGTGCCCACAACGTGCCGGAAGGCAATCGGGTTACCGTTCTCACGCGAGGTGGGGCCAGCTACAATGGAGTCGTTGTTTTCCGAAACGATGAAAAGAATGTGGCTTGTATCAAAGTAGAAGGGGAGTTTCCCAATTATTTTCCCATCGGTGATTCCAACAGTCTGCGGGCACTCGATACGGTTTATACCTTTGGTTTTCCAGTTCCTGCGACGACCGGTAGTGAATTGTCTGCGGAGCGTGGACGTTTGCAGGCATTGCCCGAAAAAGATGAGATGCCTGTTTTCTCTATCGATACCGAAATTCAGCCCGGTATGAGCGGCGGCGCTTTGGTGAACAAAGAGGGAAGGGTAGTCGGTATCGCAGTATCCAGTCGCGATCCGATCCGAGCATCGCGTGCAGAAAATGGATCATCGACCGGGAATCATGCTGTTCCGGTTAGTGCGTTCCGCGCCGGATTGCAAAAGCACCAGATCTCATTCGATCCGGGACGCGGTCCCCGGGGCTTTGAAGCCATTCGGGCTCTTGCCACCGAAGCTATGGTCCAGATTCTCTCCTACGATCCGGAAGAAATCACCAATATTGATGAAGACTCGATCGCCGGTTCCCTGGTTGCCCGCGCGCATCGCGCCTCGGTCGAATACATTCTGCTCGGCAACTCCGACAGCCTCGATGAGGAAATGAGAATGTATGCACCCGAGGTCAATTTCTATGACAGTGGTGTTCAGGATCTCGACTTTATTCGGGGGGATCTCACAACACTGAGGGAAAAGTGGCCGAATCGCTTTTACGTGGTCGATTCCGTGGAAATGCGCGGCTCCGATCC
>JAHDCN010000224.1:0-1850 GCA_020629815.1 Verrucomicrobiota bacterium | reverse complement strand
GGGTAACGGGCACTCTTGCCCGTTGAAAACGTCCTTTGCGGGCAGGAGTGCCCGCAACCCCAAAATTTACGTCCCGAAATACCGATCACCCGCGTCGCCCAAACCGGGAACGATGTAGGCCCGCTCGTTCAGTTTTTCGTCCAGCGCAGCGGTGTAGACCGGAATATCGGGGTGGCGTTTGTGAAATGCTTCGACTCCTTCCGGGGCCGCGATTAAACAGGCAAAGCGAATCCGCCGGGCTCCTTCGCGCTTAATCTGATCGGCCGCATCGGCGCTGCTGTTTCCTGTTGCCAGCATCGGATCGATCAGGATCACTTCGGCATCCTCGATTCCGGGTGGCATTTTGCAGTAGTAGCTGTGCGGCTCCAGAGTTTCCTCGTCACGATACATGCCAACGTATCCGACCGCAGCCTCGGTCAAAATCTCGGTGAAGCCGTGCAACATTCCAACTCCGGCCCGCAAGATCGGCACCAAAACCACTGATCTTTTGAGTCGGCAACCTTCAGTTTCAATCAAGGGTGTAGTCACCGCGCAGGGTTCCGTCTCCAGATTCCGAGTTACTTCGAAACACATCAATCGTGCCACGTCATGGAGAGCATGGCGAAATTCAGAAGTGCCGGACTCAATCGCCCGAATCCGGGTAAGACGCTCTGCAATGACCGGATGTTCGACAATGTGCAGCTCTGCCATAGCTGGATTCTACACCCGATTCTGCCGAATTGCTTCCAACAAAACAATCCCTGCCGACGTAGCGAGGTTCAGACTGCGGCCTCGCTGCTGGGGGATGGTCAGGCAATGGTCCGGATGCTCCTGCAAAAGAGACTGCGGCAACCCACGAGTCTCGGGGCCGAAGACCAGATAGGCATCCGGCGAGATTTCCGCATCCCAGTATTCCTGCTGCGTTTTGGTGGTGAGAAACCAGCACTCAGCCGAATCGGGCAGAGCAGCAGCAAATTCCTCCCAACTCGGCCAGATTTTCACCTCCAGCTCGGGCCAGTAATCCAAGCCGGCTCTACGCAGAGACTTCTCGTCCAGAGAAAAACCCAGAGGCTCGATCAAATGCAGGCAGGTGTTGGTCGCATGACACAACCTGCCGATATTCCCGGTGTTCGGGGGAATTTCCGGTTCGTAAAGAACGACGTTCAGCACGGGGCTGAGGGCGGATTAAGCCTCAATCGGATCGACGTTCACGCGGCGACCGTTGCGGTCGAAGCGAACGTTGCCATCCACGAGGGAGAAAATCGTGTAGTCACGACCGAGACCGACATTGTTGCCGGGCTGCCACTTAGTGCCGCACTGACGAACGATGATGTTTCCAGCAACAACTGCTTCGCCGCCGAATTTTTTCACACCGCGACGCTTACTGTTACTGTCGCGTCCGTTTTTAACACTACCTTGTCCTTTTTTATGAGCCATGGCGCAGAAGAATGTTTGAAATGAAAATGGGAATTACACCGACTGGATTTCCAGGCGGGTGAGATGGCGACGGTGGCCTTTGGTTTTGTGATGGCCTTTACGACGCTTAAATTTGAAAGCGATTACCTTCTTGGCGCGGTGTTGGTCGATTACCTTAGCGGTAACCTTGGCACCTGAAATGAAGGGGCTGCCCACATTCAGGCCGCTGCCGTCTCCAGCTGCAAGCACTTCGTCGAAAGTAACGGTATCGCCAACCTCAGCGTCGATTTTCTCAACGTCGATTTTGTCGCCTTTTTCTACGCGGTACTGTTTGCCGCCGGTTTTAAAAATTGCGTAAGCCATCGTTCCAAATGGATAAAATTTTAGGACGGTGAAACTGCCACCGCTTCGCTACGCGGGCAAGTGGTTTTTTCAATCCGGGAAAATCAGGAAAT
>JAHDCN010000223.1 GCA_020629815.1 Verrucomicrobiota bacterium | reverse complement strand
GCCAAACCGACACGCTGCTTGTAGCCTTTAGAAAGAGTTCCAATGATCCGCTTTTCCACCTCATTCAGACTGCAGGTATCCATCACCTCGCTGACTGCCTTTTTCGTTTCGCGCATACTCAGCCCTTTCAGGTTGGCGCGAAACTTCAGGTATTCGTTCACCCGCAAATCAGGATAGAGTGGCACATTTTCCGGCATGTAGCCGACATGACGCCGGACCTTGATCGAATCCTCGTAAATGTCGTAGCCTGCCACCGTCGCAGAACCTTCGGTCGCAGAAAGGAAGCAGGTCAGCATCTTCAGCGTCGTACTCTTGCCTGCCCCGTTCGGGCCGAGAAAGCCGACGATTTCGCCCTTACCGACTTCGAACGAGATCGAATCGACGGCGAGATGCTTGGCATAGCGCTTCGTCAGCTTAGAGACTTGAATCATGTAAGACAGGTAGAACAGCCGCGAGGCTCCAGGGAAAGATCAACATTCCCGAAGCATAAGATAACCCCGAACCGTCATGGGCTCAATCGCCGAATCACCCAGCTTTTCCCGTCCAGTCGATACTCAAATCGATCGTGCGTACGTCCCGGTTGCCCCTGCCAAAACTCAAAACTTACCGGCGCAACTCGATAACCGCCCCAGAAATCAGGAAGCGGCACGCAGTCGGAGGCATCAGTTTCAGGAAAGCGCTCCATGTATTTCTTCATGCGCGCCTGCAGCCAATCTCGGTCAGCGATTTCCTCGCTCTGCCGCGAAGCCCAGGCACCAATTCGACTGTCATACGGGCGGGAGAAAAAATACACCTCTGATTCCTCGCGTGGAATTTTTTGCGCTTGTCCCCGAATCTGGACCTGTCGTTCCAACCGGTTCCAGAAAAACAACAACGAAACATTTGGATTCGCCTCAACTTCCCGCCCCTTTCGGCTGGTGTAATTGGTGAAAAAAGAAATCCCATTCGCAGTGAGATCTTTCATCAAAACAGTGCGAGCCGTCGGGCTACCATCTAAGCCAACGGTAGACAAAGTCATCGCATTAGCTTCACGAATCCCCGCATCCCTCGCATCTTGGAACCAGCTATGAAACTGATCAAACGGGCAGGAATCCAACGAAGAACGGTGGAGCTCCCCTGCCCGATAGTCTTCGCGCATGTCAGCGATGGAAGTTTGTTCTTCTTCGTTCATTCCTTTGATTCCAGACAGGAAAAATGGGTAGGTCCGAAAATAGAACGAAATCGACAAAATCCATTTACGAAAAGCAAAATGGTGGAGGTGAGGGGAGTTGAACCCCTGTCCTAATAGCCGTCTAAGTAAACCTCTACGTGTGTATTCAATCTTTTGAGTTTAGGAGAAGGGGCTTCGACCGACAGAATTCCGTTTCTCCGATTGCCACTGTAACCTCTCGTCTGTCTGACCGGACACCCGTCAGGAGACCAGCCTGCTAAGGTAAACGTGATCCGGCTCAGCAGGCGTCGGCCGGGTCACGAGCAGCGCTAATTAGGCCGCAAGAGCAAGTTCAGGTTGATCATTTGCATTTGTTTTTTTGATCGGCTTTTTACGAGGCCAACCGATCAACCTCGACACGCAGTCAACCCTTCAAACTACCAGTCGAAACCAGTACACCCCCATGTTGCTGCCCTATTTTGGGTAGCGTTTAAACTACTTCCCAAGCCACAATTCGCAACGGGGAAAATTTTGGAGTGGCATTTGCGAAATCGCCGCAGGTGAGGCATCTTTGCGGCGTTAATGCAAATATCGTTCTCTTTGCTCGCGGCCGGGGGCCCTGTCAATATCGACCCCAATGCTTCGGCCGACCTTACCTCCTGGACTCTGCTCATCGTCTATCTGCTGATCGCGATTGTCTTTTCGTTTCTCTGCTCAATCGCGGAGGCAGCTATGCTCAAGGTAACCCGCGGATTTATTGATTCGATTCGGGACACTCAAACGCGTGCCGCCGGGTTGTTGGAAAGATTCCAGACTACGCCGGAAGAACCATTGGCCGCAATTTTGACACTGAATACGATTGCTCACACAATTGGCGCGGCAGGTGTAGGACACCAGGCTGCGGTGATCTTTGGTGAGCAATGGCTGGGGGTTTGTTCGGCTATCATGACGCTGCTGATCTTGATCGGATCGGAGATTATTCCGAAAACACTGGGTGCGACTCATTGGCGGAAGCTGGCTCCGCCTTCGGCAATGACGGTGCGTTTTCTGGAGCTTATGCTGAAGCCGTTCATCAAAATCATGATGTTGCTGACGGATAAGATCACTCACCAATCGGCAACGCAGCGCAGCCGCCTGGAAATTGAGTCCACCGTTCGCCACGCCAGTGGTTCGGAATCGGTCAACGAATGGGAGCGCCGTATTCTCCACAATGTTTTTGCTCTGGATAAGATGAGGGTGAAAGCCATTATGACACCGAGAGTGATGATGTTCACCGTGCCTGAAGATTTGACGGTGGCCAAATACCGGAACGAATTTATGGAGGCTCCCTACTCCCGAATTCCGGTGACCGGCAAAGATATTGATGACATCACAGGTTATGTGCTGCGCAGTGACGTTCTAAAAGAAAAGGCTTCCGCGACCCAATTGCGCTCACTCAAGCGGGAGCTGGATGTCTTCCCGGAGACAAATACCGTTCGCTCCGTGATGGAGACGCTGGCGACCGATGAGTCGCATATTGCTCAAGTGGTAAGCGAACACGGTACGATATCCGGTCTGGTCACGTTTGAGGATATCCTGGAAACTCTGATGGGCTTTGAAATCGTTGATGAACTGGATCAGCATCGTGATATGCAGCTCGCAGCGAAGCAGCGATTCCGCCTTTCCTCTCCCAAAGTTTCTCCTCTCAATGAGGAAACGAACAGCACTGTGCCGAAAGTTCCCGAGGAACCGGCCACTTCATGAGATTGGCGAAACCGAATCTCTTCCAGAGGACAATGCTGTCCTGGGATCAGTCGATCCCCTACAATGCGGTTCATGTCGTGCGGGTGGATCAACAGGCTCCGAAGCGGTCGGAGCTGATCCAAGCGATCTCCGCAGCGGTCTCGCGTTGCGGAATCGAAACTCAACCGGAAGAGGTGGTGCTTTTTCAAGCGGAGCCGGACGACAATCTGGATTCGCTGATGGAGAGGGAGCTGCAGACCCGTTTCGCTGTGGCTGATTCCCCATTTCGTTTTTTCTTTCAGGAGGAAGCTGATTCTTTTTATTTCGGGCTCTGCTATTTTCATCCAGTCGCCGGGGCTGACTGTATCTGCTGGCTGATTGAGGATATTTTGCATGAGTGGCTGCAAACGCCTTTGCAGGAACGGATTCAGTGGAATCCATCTCCCCCACCCCGCTATCGCTCCCTGTTGTCGCGAAATCCCGGTAGAATTCTTCCCTGGCTCGCCTCTCTACCGGGAAATTGGCAAGCGACACAACGCTACGCCTGTAAGGCAGTGAAGCATGAAGCTCCGAAACAAACGGCTCTGTATTCGATCGAGCTGGATGAGCAGCAATCATCTACCCTTCGCTCGGCTGCAAAAGAGCGGAACACCACGTTTCACGATTTTCTGCAAGCGCTGGTTCTTTTTGAGCTTGCGACTTTGATGCCACATCGATTTCTGCACAAACGCCGGTTTCAGATCACGGTGGGTTCGATCATGTCGATCCGGCATGAATTTGGAGACAGGGCTGACAACCTGTTCGGTCTGTTTCTCGCTCCGTTTTTCGTTTCGCATCCGCGCAAGGAAGCTGACACCTTTTCTAATGTCCTGGATTCCGTGAAAGAGCAAAGCGCTCAGATAAAGAAGGGCCGCCTGTATTTGCGAAACTTGATAGCTTTTCAGGCATTCCAGTCTTTTCAAAAGCTGTTCTCACCCGAGAAGTATGAGATGGTTTTCCGACGCAGCTTCACTCTGCCTGCCAGCATAACCAGTTTCTACGTCGACCGGTTTCAGAAGAAACTGGATTCTCTGCCGGTATCGGATTACCAACGGACTGTATCAAGCACCCTGGCCACTCCACTGGTTCTTTCCGTGACGACGTTTCAGAATAGGACAATCATCAAGGCGAGCTACAACCGGGCGGTTTATCAGGATCACGAGGTGGAAATTTTGGCAAAAGCACTGCAAGGTCGCCTCTCGAACAGAGATTTTTCATGACGAGTTTTATTTTTGCCTGCCTCTACTGGGGAGGGGTCGTAATCAATGCAGCCCGACTTCGCAAACGCACCGGCCGTACGCCTTCGGTGGAGCCACGGAACAATCTGGATTACCTGATTTGGTTGGCCTGGTTGATCATCATTGTGCTCTGGGCTGGATCTCCCTGGTTTAGCGACCGCAGCGATTGGCTGTTCGACTCCTTCGTAGCACGAGTGATCGGCTATGTCTGCGCGGTCCTTGGTTTTCTCGGAACCTGGTGGTGCTATTTCACCCTGGGCAGTGCCTGGGGGATTTCCGTGGATGAAAAGCGAACCAACGAACTGGTCCGAAGTGGCCCTTATGGTGTGCTTCGCCACCCGATTTATACGCTCCAGTGGCTGATCGTGCTGGGAGCCTTTTTGATCACACCGACAATCCCTTTGCTGGTCGGTCTCGCAATTTTGACGGTCTTTATGCAGATCAAAGGCAGAATCGAGGAGAAAAAACTGGGCAAGATTTTTGGTGACGCCTACTCGGAATATTCCCGTGAAGTAGGCGGTTTTTTTCCCAAATTGTTTCGCGGCAGCTAGCCGAAATCAGGATTTCTCCTTCGTAAGAGCGAGAACTTTTTCCACGACCTTCTTTCGAAGCTTGCGATTCTTTTCGATGTTGAAGTGGTGCACGCCACGGTATTCCCGGTCGATCGCAAGATTGATGTTCTCAAGGTGCCCTTTGAATTCTTTGCCGATATCAAGCTCGCGAAACGTGTCATCGCGCGGGTTTGTGGCAAAAAAGTTCTGAAACAGCTTCACCGTTGCGGAGACTTCACGCGTAGTGGTGGGATCGAACGTAGCCACGTAATCAACCTTCACCTTGTTCTCCCCCAGAAAGTTCGCCATTTTAACCGACGCATCCGCCCCCAGAGAATGGCCCATGATCACCAACGGAGATCCGACCTTCCCTTCTTCTGAGCGTGCCACGATATCAATCGCCAGTTTTTTCCAAACGATGTGATTGTGAGTCGAAGCGTTGATACCATTCTTGCG
>JAHDCN010000222.1 GCA_020629815.1 Verrucomicrobiota bacterium | reverse complement strand
GAAGTAGACGAAACGACGACGCTCTATCTGAAGCGCGAAGATCTTTCGCCGATGCATGCCTACAAGTGGCGTGGGGCTTACAATCGCATGGCGCTGCTCGATCCGGAAAAGACGAAGGGAGTGGTGGCGGCTTCGGCGGGAAATCATGCTCAGGGAGTGGCGATCGCGGCAGCCAAATTTGGTGGGGTTTTTGAAACCCGGATTTTCATGCCGCTGAACACCCCGCAAATGAAGCAGGATTCCGTCAAACGGCTCGGCGGCGATGCTGTAGAGATCGAACTGGTTGGTGATCGCTACGATGACTCGGTAGCAGCAGCGAAACGCTACGCGGAGGAGCACGATTTTGAGGTGATTCATGCCTTCGACGACCTCGCGGTGATGGGCGGTCAGGGCACCATTGCCGACGAAGTGGTGATGAGCGGTGAAGGTCCCTTCGATGCGGCTTTTCTGCAGATCGGCGGCGGAGGTATGGCTGCTGGAGTCGGTGCCTGGCTGAAATTTTATTATCCGGAAATCAAACTTTACGGAGTCGAAGGTGTGGGGCAGGCATCGATGGCAGCAGCGGTGGAAAACGAAAAGACCACCCAGCTGGATCACGTTGATGTTTTTTGCGATGGCACGGCCGTAGCGATAGCGGGAGAGAAAACCTTTCCTCTGTGCCGGGATTTGATTGATGAATTTCTCACCGTCACCAACGAGGAAGTGTGTGCCGCGATGCAGTTTCTCTGGGAGAAAAAGCGAGTGATTCCCGAGCCGGCCGGAGCAATGGGGCTTGCAGGCTGGGCGACTCATCGTGACCGCTTGCCGCAGCACAAAAAGATTCTGGTGATCGTTTGCGGCGCCAACATGGATTTCGCTCAACTGCAGCGGGTAGTGCGTGCAGCCAAGATCGGCTCACAACGCCGGCGCTACCTGCGGTTTGAAATCGAGGAGCGGCCGGGAACCTTATTTCAATTGCTCAGTGAATTGCGCACTAAGGCGAGCATCATCGAATTTCAATACGGCAAGATCGATGCCGAGAAAGCCTGGCCAGTGATTGGTTTTGATTCGGCGGACCGATCCTTTCATGACCTGGTTGAGACCTGGAAACAACGAGGGCTGAAATTTGAAGATCTGACCGGCGAGCCCGACATCGAATTCCGCGCCTTCAATCTGGATGCCGACCTGCTTCGCGAACCTTTGTTTTTGCAGGTGGAATTTTCCGAGCGCGCTGGTGCTTTGGCTGACTTCCTTGGTAATGCTTCCAAGCTGTCTGATTTCGTTTATTTCGACTATCAGTATTCCGGTGAACGGGTTGGCCGCGCACTGATCGGTTTCGATTTTCCGGATGCCGCTGCCCGCGAGACTTTCCTGGCTTATGCCGAGGAAAGTCGCGACACGACACGCAATTTTCAGCCGCTTAGCGAGAAGCAGCTGAAGCGCGTGTTGGGGCGAGTCTGAGTGTTCGGAGCCTTTGGGCATTGCACGATTCCGGTGGCTGTGTCATGTATCGCGTCATGGAAGAAATCCGCGTCGCAATTCTCGGTCACCGCTTTATGGGGCGGGCCCACTCGAATGCCTGGAGTCAGGTCAGCAAGTTCTTTGATGTGCCTTATAAGCCGGTGCTGAAAGTTGCCTGTGGCAGGGACGAAGCTGACCTCAAGACATTCGCTGACCGTTGGGGCTGGGAGGAGATTGAAACCGACTGGCGCAAGGTCGTGGAGCGTGATGATATCGACATCATCGATATTTCGCTGCCCACGTTTCTCCATGCAGAGCCCGCGATCGAAGCGGCGAAAAACGGTAAGCACGTGTTCTGTGAAAAACCGTTTTCCATCAGTGTCGAGGAAGCTCGCGCGATGCTCGATGCGGCCGAAGCAAACAAGGTCGTCCATTTTCTCAATCACAACTACCGTCGCTGTCCGGCAGTCGTTCTGGCGAAAAAAATGATAGAAGAAGGTGAGATCGGCGAGATGTATCACTGGCGTGGAGCGTATCAGCAAAGCTGGCTGGGTAATCCGGATGTGCCGCTGGATTGGAAATTGAAACGTGCCACTGCGGGCGGTGGTCCGCTCTGGGATCTCGGTTCGCATGCGGTCGATCTGGCGCATTGCCTCGTAGGCGATTTTGCCAATGTCACCTGCCAGCAGAAGAATTTCATCAAGGAGCGTCCGTTGCTAGAGGACCCTTCAAAAACCGGCGAGGTTGAAGTGGAATGCGCTGCGAATATTTTGGCGGAGTTTCAAAACGGGGCACTGGGCACAATCGAAATGACGCGCTACGCGACAGGCCGACGCAATCGTCATACCTTCGAACTCTACGGCACCAAAGGTTCGCTCGCCTGGGATATGGAAGACATGAACCGGATCAAATTCTTCTCTCAGGATGATCCCGAGCATCTGGTTGGATTCCGCGACATTATGGTCACCGAGCGTTGTCATGACTACGTGAAAGAGTGGTGGCCTCCCGGACATATCATCGGCTACGAGCACGGTTTCGTACACGGTGTCGCCGATTTTCTTCAGGCTATCAAATCCGGTAGCGGTCTCGAACCCGACTTCCGCGACGGCTTGCGAAGCATCAATGTGCTGGAAGCCGCCCTTCGCTCCGCCGAAAGTGGGGCCAGAGAGGATGTGCCAGCACTGACCTAACCCTGTTGGCTCGCTGACCTAACAGGGTTACGTCGTTGATCCAACCCTGTTTATAGGGTAAAAAACGGGGTATGATTCGACCTCGTTTATCTTTTCTCGTGGCGGCGCTGTGCGCGTTGACCTCTCTCGTTTTTGCAGCCGAGAAGCCGAATATCATCGTCATCATGGCGGATGATCTCGGCTACGGTGATCTTTCCTGCTACGGCACTGATTCCTTTGAGACTCCCTATATTGATCAGCTTGCGGCTGAGGGGGTGCGATTCACCAATGGGTATTGCTCGGCTTCCACTTGCACCCCGACACGCTACTCGTTCCTGACTGGCACGTATGCTTTTCGCAAGAAAGGCACTGGGATTGCGCCTCCGGCGAGCCCGTTGATTATTGATACAGGGATTCCCACGATTGCTTCGTTGTTGGCAAAAGGGGGCTACCAAACTGCCGTGATTGGCAAATGGCACCTCGGACTGGGTGGGCCCGAAGGACCGGACTGGAATGGTGAACTGAAACCCGGACCGCGTGAGATTGGTTTTGGATACAATTTCCTGCTTCCGACAACCAACGACCGCGTGCCGCAGGTCTACGTGGAGAACAGCCGCGTGCTGAATCTTGATCCCAAGGATCCAATTTGGGTGGGGAACAAAAAGCCTTCCGAGGATCACCCGACCGGGATCACTCATCGTGATACGCTGAAGATGGACTGGACGCACGGTCATAACGCGACAATTCACAACGGCATCAGCCGGATTGGATTTTACACAGGAGGAGAGAAAGCCCGATTCCGCGACGAAGATCTGGCGGACGAATGGGTGAAGCAATCGAATAAGTGGATTGCGGCCAACAAGGACGAGCCGTTCTTCCTGTTTTTCGCCTCGCACGATTTGCACGTTCCCCGGGTTCCGCATGAGCGTTTCCAGGGCGCGACCAAGTTGGGTTACCGCGCGGATGTCATCGTGCAACTCGACTGGTGCGTGGGAGAGTTGATGAAGACTGTCGATAAACATGGTTTGGCGGAAAATACGATTTTTGTCTTCTGCTCCGACAATGGTCCGGTGATGGATGATGGCTATGCCGATGAAGCGCTGGAAAAGCTTGGCGATCACAAAGCGGGTGGGCAATTCACAGGCGGCAAATACAGCATTTATGAAGGCGGCACGCGGACACCGTTTATCACGCGTTGGAAAGGCCGCATTCCGGCTGGGAAAGTTTCTGACGAAGTGGTGTGCACCATCGACCTCGCCACAAGTTTCGTGGAGATGGCCGGAGTGAAAGTTCCGGACGATGCGCTGCTCGACAGTGAAAATATCCTCGGCGCTTTGCTGGGCGAAGAAGGCGCAAAAGGTCGAACCACACTGGTGCAGCAGGATAACGGCAACAATGGCAATCTCGGTTACCGCAATGGTGATTGGAAGCTGCTTCACCACACCAAGAAGCGGGCGCGCAATTTGGTCGTCGAGAAGCTGCTGGCCAATACCGAAGTGCCGGAGTTTCAACTGTTCGACCTTAAGAATGATCCTGCTGAGAAGAAGAATGTGATCGATGCCAACCCGGAAGTCGCCAAGCGGATGAAGGCCGAGTTGAAAGAAATCGTCGATGCCGGGAGGACCCGGAAGTAGTTGATCACGGTAGCGGAATTTGCGAAAAATTCCGACCTAACCTGGACGCCGGTCTGTCATGAAACGATTCCATTTTTTTGCCGGGTTACGGGCACTCCTGCCCGTTCTTTCGGCGGACAGGAGTGTCCGCCACCCAGTCGCTGCGATTGCGGCTCTTGTGTTGGGAGCATTGTTTTGCACCAATCTGACGGCTGCCGAAAAACCCAACATCATTCTCGTCTTCATCGACGACATGGGGTGGGGGGATTTTTCCTGTTTCGGGAATACGGAGGCGGAAACGCCCAATATCGACCGGCTGGCAGAGGAGGGGATTGCCTTCGAGAATTTCTACGTCAATTCGCCGATTTGTTCGCCGTCGCGGGTGGCCATTTCCACCGGGCAGTATCCGCAGCGTTGGCAGATTACTTCCTATCTGGCGCATCAAGGCGCAAATGAACAAAGAGGAATCGCTAGTTGGCTGGACCTGAAGGCGCCAATGTTGGCTGGCATTTTGCAAAAGAATGGCTACGCGACTGGACACTTCGGCAAATGGCATATGGGTGGACAACGCGATGTTCATCTGGCGCCACTAATAACGGAGTATGGTTTTGACGAGTCAGTAACCAATTTCGAAGGCCTGGGTGCCCGGGTGTTGCCCCTGAAATATTCGCCTGGTGGAAAGCCACCACAGCCGCACAATCTCGGCTCGGAAACTTTGGGGCATGGTCCCGTGATTTGGCACGACCGTGCCTACGTAACGCAGAAATTTGTCGAGGCGGCGACTGTGTTTGCCCGCTTCGCCGAAAAGCAGGATCAACCCTTTTACCTGAACCTGTGGCCCGACGATGTGCATACCCCAATGCACCCACCGCTCGATCAATGGCAGGACGATGAACGTGGGCGCTATCTGGCGGTTCTGGAGGAAATGGACCGGCAACTGGCCCCCTTGTTTG